>JBIIPV010000144.1:0-4147 GCA_044342435.1 Lacibacter sp.
TTGAATTCTTGCGGATCGGGCGTGTAACTTTTTGTGCGGGTTAATAATTTTTCATTCCCATCGATGATGGCATATTGTGGTTGTGCCACTGCTTCAAAGTTTTCACTCTGGAAGGTTGCCCACTGATCTCCGATTGTACGGATTTGTTTTTTCTGTCCGTTACGAGTAGTGAATGTCTGTTGACGATCAGCAGATAACATCGTGCGATCATCTACATACAAACTCACCACAATAAATTTTTCTTTCATCAACGTCAATACCCCCGGGTTGGTCCATACATTTTCCTCCATTCTTCTGCAGTTGACGCAGGCCCATCCAGTAAAATCAATCAATAAAGGTTTCTTTTGTTCTCTTGCTATACGCAAGGCTTCTTCATAATTACGTAAAGGCTCAATACTCTTTTCGCATAAAACAGGATGATCATACAGACTATAACAAACCGGAGGCGGGAAGCCACTGATCCATGAAATATTCGCCATTCGCGTGTTGGTCACCCCCGGAACAAGTAACAAAGTGATGGTTGCAAACAGGCCAGCAAACACCAGCCGCGCATTGCTGCGAACCGGCTTTGCATCATCATGCGGAAAACGAATAATGCCTAATAGGTAAAGAACTATAGCAATACCAATCAGTATCCAGATGCCAAAAAACAATTCGCGTTTTATCAATCCCCATTGCTCAACAAGATCGGCATTGCTTAAAAATTTCAATGCCATTGAGAGCTCCAAAAAACCAAGCACTACTTTCACTGTATTCAGCCAACCACCACTTTTGGGTAATGACTGCAGCCATTGAGGAAACAAGGCAAACAAAGCAAAAGGCAACGCCAGTCCTACACCAAAGCCGGCCATTCCTGCCGTGAGCTGCCATGCTCCTCCCTCTTTCGTTAATGCGCCGGCTAGCAACGAACCAAGTATTGGGCCCGTACAGGAAAAAGATACAATGGCAAGTGTAAGTGCCATGAAAAAAATACCGCTGATACTTGTCATGCCGGATTTTGAATCAGAACCTGCTGCCAGCGTACCCGGAAGTGTGATATCAAAAAAACCAAAGAAAGAAACAGCGAATACCACAAACACGACAAAGAACACCAGGTTCAGCCACATATTGGTGGAGATGGTGTTCAGAATTTCAGGATTGGTCTGATCCAGCAGATGAAAGGGAATGCTTAGAAGAATATATATCAGCAGAATAAAGAAACCATATAATGAAGCGCGGCCTACAGCTTGCTTGTGTGTTCCGCTTTTCTTTGTGAAGAAAGATACTGTAAGCGGAATCAATGGAAACACACAAGGAGTAATCAAAGCAATGAAGCCGCCAAAAAGACCGAGTAGAAATATTGTCATCCATCCTTTCCCTTGTGTTCCGGTGTCGCCGCATTCCGACACCGGCTTATGCACATCAATTGTTTGAATTTTTATACGCGAAGCATTTGATGTACCTCCTTCAAGCGGCAATTCAAATTCATGTGTTTCTCCGGGGAAAAATTCATTTTCTCCGCCAACCGAATAAACCAGCTTTCCTCTCAAAACTGCAGGCAACGTACCCGAAATGCTGATTTGCTGCCGGATAACAATTTCATTCTCTCCTATTACTACTTCTGCATTATCAAAAACCGGGTCTTTGTATGTACGCCGGCCTTTCTCCGCTTTGAATTCTTCTGTCTTGATGCTTGAATCAGTAAAAACAGTACTGAAAGGTTCAATGCCTGTTTCCGACGAGGCCGAGAGGTAAATGAATTTACCCGACTGCATCGTCGCTTTCATATTCAACTCATATTGGTTGTCTTGAATTTTTTTGATGCTCAACTGCCAATTCAGTGCAGGCGCATCCTGGCCAAAAGAATGGAATGAGACAAATAAAAAAACAATCAGGAATGAAAGAAACAAACTTCTCATAAAAAGCAAGGTACAACACCTCCCCGAAGAAGCAATAGATTACAGTTTCACGGAAAACTTCACGGTTTCAGGAGGCAAACATTGTTTGTCATCACAAACCATGAATTCAATTTGTCCGCTTACAGAAGTTTTGGCGCTTCCTTTGACGGTGATCTTCTGTACAAAATCAACAGTGTTGAGATAATATTTTGAGCGAGAGGCGGTCGCTTTCTCATATTGATCAAGAAGCTTGCCTTTTTCTGTTGTCTTCCCTTCTAATGCCACCAGCGGATTTTTGGTAAAGGTGATGGTGGTGGGAAGGGCAACAGCTCCACTACTTTGATTCTGACTATACAGATGCCAACCGGGCTGAATAGTGGCCGTTAAGCGGATTTCATATTGATTTCCTTCTAATTTCTTTGCCGAATACTTCCAGCTTACTTTAGAACCGCTTTGTGCACTGAGAGAAAGTGCTAAAAGAATCAGTGGAATTAATGCGATCAGCTTTTTCATTTTTGAATGATTATAGTTCTAATGGTCATATGTTATGCCCTAAAAAAGTAAAAACTGAAAAGTTAAAAATTGAAACTAACATACAGAATCTCATTTTCACCTATTCTCTTACTTTTAAGTTTAAACTTTTAAGTTATTGCCGCCGTTATGGGCATTTCAAAATTGCAGTTTATTTTCTGATTGCTCTAATAATTATGCGTTTAAGACGGCCGCAGTTTCAAGGTTTAACAAAGCGTTGAAGATTTTACGACCATCTGTATTCCCAAGAATCTGAGATGTGGCTCGCTCCGGATGAGGCATCATGCCAAATACATTTCCATCCTTGTTACAAATGCCTGCTATGTTTCGTAAAGACCCGTTCGGATTTGCATCTTGTGTAATGGCTCCGTTCACATCACAATAACGATATAAAATTTGTCCGTTTTGTTCCAGCTCATTGAGTAAAGACTCTTCTGCATAATATCTACCTTCTCCATGTGCAATCGGAATTTTCAATGCCTCTCCGCCCTTACCTGTAATGTAAACATTCCTGCATATAAACTGACGGCCGGCGTTTAGTAACAAAGCGCCAGGCAACAGGCGACTCTCACATAAAATCTGAAAGCCATTGCATACACCGAGCACCTTACCGCCCTTTTCTGCAAATGATACCACGCTTTGCATCATCGGACTGAAACGGGCGATGGCTCCACAACGCAGATAATCGCCATAGGAAAAACCACCCGGCAGCACAATACAATCATCCTGGGTAAATCCACTCAAATCCTTGTCTTTATGCCAAAGCATGCGCACTTCACTGTTCAAATCATTTTCCAGCGCATCCTGCATGTCGCGGTCGCAATTAGATCCCGGGAAAACAACAATTCCGAATTTCATATGTGAATAGTTATGGTTTTAATGGTCATATGTTATGCCCTAAAAAAGTAAAAACTGAAAAGTTAAAAGTTGAAAGTAAAATACAAAATATAATACTGAATCTTATTTTCATTCATTCTCTTACTTTTAAGTTTTAAGTTTAAACTTTTAAGTTATTGCCGCCATTATGGCTATTTTATATTTAAAAGTTACGAGTTAAGCGTAACGGGTTATTCGGCGCGGAGAACGAAAAACGCAGAGGTTTACGCAAAGGTTTTATTGACTCCGATCATCTAACCCTAAACACCCAAATATTTATATTAGCGGTTTATCAACCGTTAACCGTTCAAAGGTACTTGAATGATCAGAAAAGAAACGACTAAAAAAAGATCTGAAAAAAAATCCAACCCAATCCTCCCCACACCGTTAACTCCTGAAAAAATTTGGATTTACGTAAAGCATAGAAAGCTGTCACATAAAAAACAGCTGGAAGAAAACAAATTGCCGTAGCTGTAGGGGTCCCGTTCAGAAACACCATCACCAGCGAAGTCACAAGAAATAGACCATTCAGCGCCCAGGTTTTTCTTGTATGCACCACCATTCGGGTAGTTGCTGACCGGTTATATATCACTCCAATCAACAAAGGAATCAACAGCAATCCAAGCCGGATCCAGTCATTCAATTTGATTGAAGAATTCCAGGGGAGCTTCCATTGAACCCGGCGAAACACAGAGCTAAGCTCTATTTGTCCGGATAAAACGTATTGCAGAACAAAGAAAAAATAGAATGGAAGCAGCAGGCCAATGACAGATATCAGCAATTCTGTAAATCGAAATGGACGACTCACCATCAATGCCAACAGCACGAGGGGAAAAAGATAGATGGACGGGAAATAAATAAAG
>JBIIPV010000145.1:0-4133 GCA_044342435.1 Lacibacter sp.
TATTCGCAGATGTTTACATTACTTAGGTGAGATCACCGGCAACATCACCAATGAAGACCGATTGGATTATATTTTTAGTAAGTTCTGTATCGGAAAGTAATCGATGCAAAATAATCCAATAAGAACCCCCTAAAAAATATACCTGAAATGCTGTAAATGAATATATTAATGGAAATTATACTTATACGCATCCATACAAAACTATCAGACATATTAAGCGAGAAAAAATAGTATCGTTCTACATCTTTATGTAGCGCTCATTTTTAGCATACAAGTTCCGATATCAATAACTTGCGGAGGATTATTATATGAATCCTTGCATGATCAGCATACTCAAAATATTTGTCCATCGTCTCCATCATCTCATGTACACTACTGATTTACTCTTCTGTAGTAACCTGTTTACTTGTCAGGGAGGATAAACAGCAGGGCGACAATTCATATATAGATTATGAAGATATTTATTAAAGCTAAATAGGATAGATCAGGCTATATAAATAGGTTTCATCTGTATTACTTATAATTAATGCTCTTGGAGAATAAATAACTACCCGATACCTTATGAAAATTAAAGAAAAAACAGATAAGTATTTCGATAATGAATTAATTGATACTTTATCTAATCAAAATGATATATCTGTAATCAACCTACGATCTTCTATATATTTTAGTGTATTAGCAACTATTCATCAAATGAAACTTCGTTCACAAGATTCAGATGGTGCATTGATAACTTATAACATGGCAAAAGTGGCTGCCGGTAATAAAGTAACGCATAATCTACTTGCTTATTTCTACAAGCATTCTCATTATCAGGGCATTATCAATTTCACTCAAATATTGTTTAATGATAATTTACCTCAAGTAGAGAAAATGTTGCAGGAACGTTTTAATTTATCCGAGTATGTTTCTAATCGTATTTTGATTATGACTTCATGCGGGACTTTTTCTCTTTTTGGAAAAAACATCCTTGAAAAGAAACTTAAGATGGAGGGATTTCGAGAAATTCTTAATCTGAAACTGCCACTTTATAGAGAAGAAATTTCTTGTGGTTTGAATTTTCCTTTTGAATATTGGGAGGCAAATAATTATAGGAATTAATTAGTTTTTGTGCCTTATTTGTAACTCAAAATTGTAAGTGTTTAAAAATCAACACAAATTACTTTCTGTATCGGAAACTAAAAAAACTACTTCTCGGCAAATGATCTAATGCTGTTTTCGTTTTTCTCAAATGGAAATGATCTCCGTTTCCCGACTCTTTCTGTATAATATTTGAAGATAAAAAGGGTTATTATATTCAACGCTTTATGAGATCTGATTTCATGTTTCATTTCAATCATCATTTTCTGTGATATAAAGCACCAACCGATCATCTTATACTCGTAATTTTACACTCCAAAATTTAATTGTCAAGCATGGAAAAAGATAATTCAACACAGGGCAAATGCCCCTTCAGTGGCGGTTCCCTCCGTCAAAGTGCAGGAACAGGAACGCGCAATACCGATTGGTGGCCGAATCAACTGAAACTGAATATTCTTCGTCAGCATTCCACACTATCCAATCCAATGGAAGAGGGTTTTAATTATGCAAAGGAATTTCAGTCGCTCGACCTGGCTCAACTAAAAAAAGAAATTTTTGAGCTCATGACAACATCGCAGGATTGGTGGCCGGCAGATTATGGTCATTATGGTCCGTTGTTTATTCGTTTGGCATGGCATAGTGCAGGTACTTATCGCATTTCTGATGGCAGAGGTGGAGGCGGAACAGGCACACAACGTTTTGCTCCGTTGAACAGCTGGCCCGATAATACCAATCTTGATAAAGCTCGACTATTGCTTTGGCCAATCAAAAAGAAATACGGAAAGAAAATATCCTGGGCAGACCTCATGATTCTGGCAGGTAACTGTGCACTTGAATCCATGGGCTTTAATACATTTGGTTTTGCCGGAGGAAGGGAAGATGTGTGGGAACCCGAAGAAGATATCTACTGGGGTTCGGAAAAAGAATGGCTTGGCGATAAGCGTTATTCAGGAGATCGCGATTTGGAGAATCCGCTTGCTGCCGTCCAAATGGGATTAATCTATGTAAATCCTGAAGGGCCCAATGGCAATCCCGATCCAATTGCTGCCGCTCGTGATATCCGTGAAACATTCGGAAGAATGGCGATGAACGATGAAGAAACTGTGGCTTTGATTGCAGGAGGACATACTTTCGGTAAGTCGCATGGTGCTGCAGATCCTTCGAAATATGTAGGAAAAGAACCTGCAGGTGCAAGCATTGAAGAGCAAAGCATGGGCTGGAAAAATACTTTCGAAACAGGAAATGGTGAGTACACCATTACAAGTGGATTAGAAGGTGCATGGACAACCACGCCAACAAAGTGGAGCAATAATTATTTTGAAAACCTGTTTGGCTACGAATGGGAATTGACAAAGAGCCCGGCAGGTGCACACCAGTGGAAGCCGAAAGGGGAAGCAGGTGCAGGCACAGTTCCCGATGCGCATAACGCGGCAAAGAAACATGCGCCGATGATGCTCACAACGGATCTGGCTTTACGTTTGGATCCGGCTTATGAAAAAATATCACGACGTTTTTATGAGAACCCTGCGGAATTTGCAGATGCATTTGCACGCGCGTGGTTTAAACTGACACATCGCGATATGGGACCACGTGCACGTTATATCGGTTCAGAAGTGCCTGCTGAAGTTCTTATTTGGCAAGATCCTGTACCGGCAGCAAATTATCAGCAAATTGATGACAATGATATCGCTTCATTGAAGTCGCAGATTCTTGCTTCAGGCCTTAACGTATCTCAACTGGTTACAACAGCTTGGGCATCTGCTTCCACATTCAGAGGATCAGACAAACGCGGTGGTGCCAATGGTGCACGTATTCGTCTCGCTCCACAGAGATATTGGGAAGTAAATAATCCCACTCAGCTTTCAGAAGTTTTATCAAAACTTGAAAGTATCCAGCAGGCATTTAACAATGAACAAAAGGCTGGGAAGCAGATTTCACTTGCCGACTTGATTGTACTAGGTGGATGTACTGCTGTTGAGAAAGCCGCTCAGGATGCCGGATATAGAGTAAGTGTTCCTTTTACACCCGGTCGTACAGATGCTTCACAGGAACATACAGATGTTGAATCATTTGCAGTGCTTGAACCGGCTGCTGATGGATTCCGCAATTACAGTAAGAAAAAACATATAGCTGTAGCTGAAGCGCTGTTGGTTGATAAAGCGCAATTACTCAACCTGACAGCACCGGAAATGACGGTGTTGGTTGGAGGGATGCGCGTTTTAAATGCGAACTACGACGGATCTTCACATGGAATATTTACATCACGCCCCGGGGTTTTATCAAATGATTTCTTTGTGAACCTGATCGATTTCACGACCGCATGGAAACCAACAGATGAAACACATCAGGTGTTTGAAGGAACAGATCGTGTAACAGGTGCAAAGAAGTGGACAGCTACAAGAGCAGATTTGATTTTTGGTTCAAACTCCGAATTGCGTGCTTTGGCTGAAGTTTACGCTTGTGATGATGCAAAGGAGAAATTTGTTCATGATTTTATTGCTGCGTGGAACAAGGTGATGAATCTGGATCGCTTTGATTTAGCGAGTTGATTTTATCTCATCATCAACTTACTTCAATTGAAAACGGGTTGCGATTTTTCGTAACCCGTTTTATATTTTTTTGATTTTTATTTTTCCGATGTTCATTGCGGCGATTCGCGTAACGCTCCTATGGATCTTATATCTTGTGACAATCACCATTCTATTGATGGTGCGCTCCTATGGAGCTTATATCTTGTGACAATCTCCATTCTATTAATGGTGCGCTCCTACGGAGCTTATATCTTGTGATAATATCACCATCCTAATGATGGTGCGCTCCTACGTAGCTTTATTTTACTACGCCCCAGTTTTCACCACTCTTAATGCGGTATATTGTCATCTCACTTACCTTGTATTTCCCTGCTATTTGTTTGTATGTGAGTTTGCGTCTGGGATCCTGAATCAGTTTTTTAATTGTTTTTACCTGTGAGGGTGTCAGCTTCAATCCTTTTTGCGTTCCGCTTCTTTCTTTCTGTAGTTTTTTGTAAGCAATTTTAGCGGGACTTTTTTGTT
>JBIIPV010000146.1:0-4127 GCA_044342435.1 Lacibacter sp.
GGACTTTCCGACTTCCTGACTCTCGATCTCCCAGTCTTATTACCATTAACCGACAAGCGATAACAGCCAACGGATACCCCTCACTTCTAACCGATCATATAAAACCAATCATCCATCCGGTTGTTTTCATATAGCTTGCGCATCAATGAGGGTGTTATTCTATCTCTGTTGTTTTTTTCTTCAGCTTGATGCCTACGCCGGTATTGAGCCTGAAAGGGTATTGTCGGTCACAAAAAGAAACGCGGCACCGAAGATAGATGGTTTGTTAAATGAAGATATATGGAAAGATCTTCCTGCAGCCGATAATTTCATCATCAATAGTCCCAATTTCGGCGCCCCTTCTTCATTCAAAACAAAAGTGTATGTTGTTTATGATGACCAGGCTATTTACATTGGGGCCTACTTGTATGATGATCCTGCTAAAGTGAGAAAGCAACTAACTGCTAGAGACGGAGAAAGCAGACAGGATGTTGATTATTTTTCGGTCTTTCTGGATACTTACAATGATGATCAGAATGGCTTTCAGTTTCTTGTTACAAGCCAAAATGTTCAGAGTGACGGACGACTCATTCCCAACAGAGGATCAGGTTCCTCAGGAGATTACAGCTGGGATGCTGTATGGGAAAGTAAAGTCAGTTTTCAATCGGATGGATGGATCGTTGAAATGAAAATTCCTTTTTTCTCAATACGTTTCGCACAAAAAGATTATCAGGACTGGGGTGTAAACTTTCAGCGTTATGTACGTCGTGAAAATGAAAATGCTTACTGGAATCCGGTGAATCCCAATGAAAATGGTTTTGTGAATCAGTTCGGACTATTAAAAGGGTTTGAAAAATTAACACCGCCTCTTCGTCTGTCTGTTTTACCATATGTTACCACCGGATACAGAAATATACCAACTTCATCTGGCAACCAACAATCATGGCTTAGAAACGGCGGCCTCGATTTAAAATACGGAGTAAATGAAAGTTTCACACTTGACATGACATTGGTTCCTGATTTCGGTCAGGTGATCTCAGATAATGTAATCAATAACCTTTCTCCGTTTGAAGTGCAGTTCCAGGAGAATCGTCCTTTCTTCACTGAAGGGACTGAAATATTTAACAAGTCGGGATTGTTTTATTCGAGAAGAGTAGGAGCGACGCCTTCAGGTTATTTTTCCATCAATAACCTTGCATCCTCAGATAGTATTCGCCTCGTTAGTAACCCGGGTGTTGTACAGCTGCTCAATGCCACTAAGTTCTCCGGAAGAAATCAAAACAAAACAGCTATCGGGATATTCAATGCAGTAGGGGCTGCCATGTTTGCCGAAATAGAAAATACAAATACGAAAACAGTTCAACGAATACAAACGGAACCGCTCACTAATTATAATATGATCGTAGTTGATCAGGCACTGAAGGGGCGATCCTCATTTACTTTTACCAATGCCAATGTGTGGAGAGAAGGTGGCAGAAGAAACTCAAATGTTGCAGGAGGCGATTTGGTTTTGTTTGACAAAAAGAATCGCTACTCAATGCAAGCGCAGTTTAATTATAGTCGCATTACCGGTACAAACAATTATGACGGATATAAGAATCTGATTCGCTTTGCCAAAGTAAGCGGTAAGTGGCAGTTTTCTTTATTAAATAATATTGAGAGTGACCGTTATGATCCCAATGATCTTGGAATATTGATGGCGCCGAATGAGTTTACAACAGTTGCCCGAATTAGTTATAATCAGTTTACCCCGATTAAGAAGTTCAATGCTTATAGCTACGGAGGAGGTGTTAGAATTGAACGGCTTTACAAACCCTTTGTTTTTACCAATATAAAATATGATCTTTTTGGATTCTGGTTCTTTAAAAATTTCTGGGACCTGACAGTGTCGGTAGAAACACAACCACTTTGGCAAAAAGATTATTTTGAATTGAGAACATCCGGAAGATTTATGCGTCGTGTACCCTGGGCTTTTGCATTTTTAAATGGTAGTACCGACAGCCGCAAAAAATTGTTTGCACGAATCAGATGGGGTTTTGGAGAAACGGTAGATGTTAAAAAAGATGCTTATTGGCTGATCCAGCCCGGTGTTCGTTACAGATTCAATGATCATCTCAGCCTTGATGCGGATCTCAGACAAAATTTTGATAACGGACAATTCGGCTACGCATTTATCAGAGAAACGAATGGAGATCCGATTATGGGCAGACGCAAAAACAAGGATGTAACATTGCTCTTAACAGGTATCTATAATTTTACTCCACGGATGAATATTACACTCAGAGCAAGACATTACTGGAATCGTGTGACCTATCAGGAATTTTATAATATTGATCAGGGTGGATGGTGGATTAAAAGGGCTTTTATACCAGGACAAGATCAGAATGTGAATTTGTGGAACATGGATGTATTTTTTACCTGGGATTTTAATTACGGAAGTCGCTTCATTGTTGGGTGGAAAAACTGGCTGGCAAATGAAGAACCGATTGATGGCAATCGTTATCGTAATTATACAGCCAATGCTTACAGGATGCTTCTTTCTCCGCACGGCAATGAGTTGACGACAAGGCTCATATTTTTTATTGATTATAACAGCATTAGAAAGAAAAAGAAACAATCATAAAGGGTTATACAATAAGTTCATAGATAGATGATGCAACCCTGAATGTATTACAATGAGCTTCAACAATCATTCGTATATCCGGAGAGTAGCCTCCGCCCATGGCAACGCAACAAGGAATATTTCGTTTTTTTAATTGCTCGAACACAAATTGATCTCGTTGCTTACATCCTTCGATACTCATTTTTAGCTTTCCGAATTTGTCTGTGCTTAGAACATCTACTCCGGACAAATAAAAAGTAAAATCCGGTTTTTCGTTTTCTAATATTCTGATTAATGATGATTCTAACAATGACAGATAAGATTCATCGTCAGTCCCATCCGGCAATGCAATATCTAAGTCGCTCTTCTCCTTGTGAAAAGGATAATTGGTTTTTCCATGCATGCTGAATGTATACACATTCGGATTGTTTTGAAATATTGCAGCAGTGCCATTGCCCTGATGTACATCCAAATCAATAATGACAATTTTCTTTGCCAGTTTTTCTTTTAAAAGATGGTTTGATGCAACTGCGAAATCGTTGAGTAAACAAAATCCTTCTCCGCGATCTGCAAATGAGTGATGTGTGCCACCCGCTACATTAAATGCGATTCCTGTTTTCAAAGCAGCAAGACTGCAATTGATGGTTCCTTGTGTGATGATTTTTTCCCGTTTAATCAGACGTTCATCTTGCGTAAATCCTATTTTTCTTTGTTCCTGAGGAGAGAGTGTTAATTCATTTAGTTTTTTCAGATACGCTTCGGTATGTGTAAGTAAAATGATTTCATCGGATAACTCATTAGGTTCGTGAAGATGAGTTTCATTTATCGTTCCTTCATGCAGGAGTTGTTCCGGTATCAACTCGTATTTTAACATCGGAAAACGATGACCCTCCGGCACCGGATGTGCATAGATGGGATGAAAAGAAATATAATGGCTATTGGAAATGATACGATTCAGTTTAAATATGAATGACCTGGTTTTCTGCTATTGCAAAAACGGAAGCTCTTTTAACGGGTTCTATAATATGCAATCCTGTAAATTTTCCGAATGCCGGCATGAATGCTTCGGAATCTGTAAAATAAAAACAAGGAAATTTAAGAGATTGTTTTCCTTTTCCTTTCATTTTTATGCCGGGATGTATATGCCCGGAAATTTCATATTCATCTTTATTTCGATATTTTAAAGACTCATGACGAAATACAAAAGGGGATACATCCCATTCTTCGTTATGCAGCATGATGTTTAAGCCATCATAAAAATTTGTATGCAAAATATCATGATTCCCTTGTATGAGATGAATGTCTGTCATGTAATTCTTTTCACGCCACTTGCTGAAATAATTGACTTCCTGATTGTATCGGCTGTGAAAAAGATCTCCAATGATAATCAATGATGTTGGAAGAAAATATTGAATTTGTGTATCCAGTCTGGAGAGGTCATGCTCAAGAACTTGTTGAGGTACACCTATTCCTTCTTTTCTGAAATGACCGGATTTTCCAAGATGAAGATCACAAAGTATGAGAGCTTGTTGATTTTCCCAAAACA
>JBIIPV010000147.1:0-4088 GCA_044342435.1 Lacibacter sp.
AGGTCGTCAATTGTTTCAAATAGCGGAACGATGTCAACAGATAAATTTTCTTTTGTCCATCCGCTTAATAAAAACAATTGAAATACTTCGAGTACATTTTGTGCACTATTGCACTGGCTGATAATATAACGATGACAACCCTCTTCTCCGTTTAGTTCCTGTATTGTGCGCATGCCCTTCATCACCTCAATAGTGTCTTTTACTAAACTTTCATCAATAGCAGAATCTTGATAGGATTTGAAATCAGGAAGTAATTCGAATTTTTGTGATGATTCATTGTTGAACAAAGCAGATAAAACCTTACCGTGTATAGTGCTTTCCTGTCTCACATCCAGTGCTGCAAAATGAAGGCCGAAAAGCTGAACGCGGTTAATCAGTTGTTCCACTTGGTGTACGAATAATCCATTGTGTTCGTGAATCAGTATCTTCCGGATATTCATCAGCGACTCCAGTATTTCTTCTTTTGTTAGCGGGGTAGAATAACCGGGTATGAAAATGTTATCATAGAGTTTCGTTTCAAGTTGAGCAAGAAGCGTATCTACTCCTTTGAAAGTAAGTCGACGTTTAAGTCTTCTTACATCCATATAATAACATTTAATTACCGCTCCTCTGAGTGAAGCTGCAACTTTCAGTGTAGTATCGGCAGTGACAAAAGGATTTCCATCTCTGTCACCTCCGGGCCAGAATCCCATTTTTACCAATGGTTTTGAAAATTCTATTCCGAGCTGAAGCTGGTTTTTTAAATAAGTATTTATCTTTCCTGCAGCTGTATAAAAAACATTTTCCAAATACCAGATCAGGCTAATTGCTTCGTCGTATGGAGTGGGTTTTTGTCTTTTCAGGAAAGGCGTTTTGCCCAATTGCTGAAGATAAGTATTGATCTGTGCTGTATTGTTATCTTCCAATGCTTTTGCCAGATCATGAATGATACCCAATACTGAACCCGGATAGAATTGAGTTGGATGGGCAGTGAGTACCAAACGAATTTCATAGTCGTTTAATTTATCACGCAAGGAGTCTTCTTTGCCGGCATGTTGCACTTCATTTAAAAGTTGTTTCAACGTTCCTGGTCCCTGCATATCGTTCACTTCTCTAAAGGCCGCATCTTCCAGTGCATCAAAAAGTACGATTTGTCTTTCTGCATACTGAACAAAACGAAAAAGTAAATCAGTTTTTTCCTGCTCGGAAACAAAACCGGTATGCTTGCTGAAAAAATCGTCAATGATGTCTGTGGGACTTTGCTTTTTTTTGAATCCTTCTTCGCAATTATTCAATAGCAATGACAACAGAATGCCGGTTTTCTCAATGCGATGAAAGGGCAAAGAGGTAAACAGGCTGTTGTACAACTGAAATTTGACCCCAACCTGGGTTTTAAATTGATGGAGGCCGGTTGCTTGTGAAATAGACATATTTACTGGTTTAATGGCAGGCAACCGTTCCCACGAAATTAATACGAACAGGTCGTTAAATAAAATTCAGATTCCTTACAATTGATCGTTTAGTCAGGGGGTTACTGGTTTTCTCTTTTGAAAAACATGCAGTTTGCCTCTGTTGACAGAGGTAATCCATACTTGCTCTTTGCCAATATGAAGGCTGATCATGCCTTTTGCATTTCCGTCAATATATACGCCGCTTTCCTGAATAGACAGAGGCGTGAAACTGCCTTTGCCGTTTCCTTTTAGCAACAATCCATAAGAGGCATCGTAGCGACCAAGGTGAGGATGCATGGCATATTCATTTCCGGAAAGAAGCAGATCTATGACCCCGTCTCCGTTGAAATCTCCAGTCTGTATTCCATAAATCGGACTCCATTGTGCCGGAGCGGGAAGAGAGTGGACGATGTATTTATTTCCTCCTTTGTTTTCTATCCATATTGAATTAAAATTTACAGCTTCTTTCTCAACGCTTACTTTCCCTTTCATATTACTTAATACTTTTTCCATTTCAGTAGTTGCGTAGGGTTTATAGGTGCTGTATTGTTTTTTTACAGATGGAATTTCTTCTGCCAGTAAATCCCTTCCTGCTGCAGGAAACGCTTTTCTTTTTCCATGCAGCACATCTGGTTTCCATACGCTGAACATCATATCGAAACGCTTGTTCATATCGAAATCTCCTCCGTAAACACCAACAGGTTCTTTCTCTGTACCTACACAATAACCATTGGTGCCGAAATTGCCTGCTATCAGATCAAAATCTCCGTCGCCATCTATGTCGGCGCTACTGATTTTATTCCACCAGCCGGTTTGTTTTGATAAGTCTGTTTTAACTTCTTCGAGTTTTCCTTTCTTGTTTTCAAAATAATGAATTCCCATCCAGGTGCCCGTTACAAAAAGGTCCTCGTCTTTGTCTCCATCTGCATCTATCCATAATGCATCTCTCACCAATCCAAGTGTTTTGAAACTGGGGCAAATAGTTGAGGTAACTTCTGTGAATTTGATTATTCCGTTTTTAGTATCGTTTCTAAGTATATAACTACTGCCCGACTCAGGGTAACGGGAAGGTATAAACGCAGTTCCTACAAATAGATCCTGATCGCCGTCTCCGTCAATATCTGCATTGCGGACAACACTCTTACTGCTAAGCAGAACAGGGATATTTGCAGCACGGGTAAAATTGGCTTTCCCGTCATTGATTAGCAGACGGTCAGTATAACCGGCACTGCTATCGGGGAGTAAACCGCCACCTCCGGCAAGATAGATATCTAAATCCTTGTCATTGTCCGCATCAAATAAACATACTGAAGCGTCATTTGATTGTTGTTGAAAGTTTTCAAAAAGAATTCGTGGTATAAATCGTTCATCACCTTGCTGTAAAAAGAGCAGTGCAGGATAGGGGGCTGTGCCACCAACAACCAGGTCATCTAATCCGTCACCATTCATATCGCCGGCTGCAAGTGCGGGTCCGTTTTGTGAATATTTAAAGGGGAGCTGTCGCTGCTGATTGAAGTCAACAAAATCATTTTCCTGATGAAGAAAATTAAGTCCCACTTTGTTGGTCCTATTGATTAACCAACTGTTTGTGTTAAATGCATAAGGATTGAATGGCGTTGCATTGGATGCACCGGCACTTTGACTGATCATTAATTCCTGATCAACAGACACATTGGTGATTCTTTCAGTTTTTCCGTTTGGCCACCGGATACGAATAGAATCAATCACCGTGTTTGTATCTAAACCAAAGTGTAGGATGTTTTCAACAGAAGACATATATCCTCTGTAGGGTGATAGTTCACCTGTTTGAATTTGTTTATTGTAGTAGAGGTGCACCATTGTGCCGATTCCATTGATATTGCTGGTATCACCTCTGAATTTCAATTTAAGGAAATGATGATCGGGATGGATTTTTCTTTCCTGATTTTCCAGAAGAGAAGCTTCCATATTGGTGTTATTGATCACTATATCCAGATCACCATCGCGGTCCAGGTCGGCATAGGCAATACCGGCCGAATAAGTTGGGAAGTTCCATCCCCAGTCGGTTGTTTTATCGGAGAAAGTGAGATTGCCGTTATTTCTATAAACATAATTGCTGATTTGTACTGATGGCAATTGTTGTAATGCTTCATTGAGTGTGATGGAAACACTTTGATCACGGTAGGCGATGAAATCTAAGTCAGTTATGTCTTTTGGAAGCCCATTGGTTGTCATCAGGTCTTTATACCCGTCATTATCCAGATCAGAAAGCAAGGCTGCCCAGCTCCAATCGGTATAGGGGATGCCACTGTAATAAGCAATTTCACTGAATACAGGTTCGCCGATTGTATCATTGTTGAGAAGGCGGGGGCCTCTGTTGAGTTGAAGTGTATTTCGAACAGTCTGATACGGAAAATTATATTTCTCACTGAGCAGATACCAGTTGTAATCAACAGGGTTCATCATCATTTTTTGGCGATAATTATCTTCTGGCATCATATCCATTTCAACAAGATCAACAAGTCCGTCGTTGTTGATATCGCCCGCATCATTGCCCATCGCATTGAGGCTTCCTTTTTTAAAATACTCCTGGTTTTTATTGGAGAAAGTGCCATTTCTGTTATTAACATAGAGGATATTTCCACTCAGATAATCATTGCTGACATAGATGTCTTTCCA
>JBIIPV010000148.1:0-4083 GCA_044342435.1 Lacibacter sp.
CCTTTTTGTTTTGCTTGTTGGCCTTACCGTGGCATTGATATCATTCACGAACCTGAAATATTATTTGCCGGGATATGGTACGCAGTCACAGCGCAAAGCCCTGGTACAGTATAAAGTAAAAATCGAGTCCCTTGAACTTGCTTCAAGGCAAAAAGATGTTTATCTTGAGGAATTAAAGAAGGTGCTTTCAGGAAATGTTCCGGTTCAGCCCCGCGATACATCTGTTCTGAAAATACCTGAAACAGAAATAGAAACCCAATAACGCTGCTTATGTTCAAAAAATCTTTCGATTCAGAAAATGATAGTCATCCCGGACAAACAACCATCATTGCTTCCGGAACAGAAATAAAAGGAAATATCAACGCAAAAGGAGACATCCGAATTGACGGTACATTAAACGGGAACCTTGTTGCTTCCTCAAAGGTGCTCATTGGTTCCTCAGGGGTAATAGTTGGAGATGTTTCTGCGGAAAAAGTAGAGGTTTTAGGAAAAGTGACCGGAAATATCAGGGTGTCCGAGATGTTGGCATTAAAAGGAAACAGTGTCATAAAAGGGAATGTCTATACCCGTCAGCTACAGGTTGCACCTACGGCTTCTTTTAATGGTGAGTGCCACATGGGCTCTCAGGAAACCGCCAATATTGTAGCGATCAGTAATGAGATGGGACATGCCGCTTCCGCCGACTGATACTGAAAAAGGCGATAAGTCTAATCGCTACTATCTTCTCAAGTACGGCAGTTTCGCTTTCCAGTTGTTGGTCGTACTTGTTCTTGTGATATTTCTAGGTGTTAAGCTTGATAAAAAGATCGGATCTGATTTTTTACTTTTCTCCTGGCTGTTTCCCCTTGTTGTAATTTTAGGGATGATCATAAAAGTGTTGAAAGATACGGCTCGAAAAAAATGAAACATAAACTCAACAGGTATTTACTGGAATTATCGGCATTGTTTGTTCTATTGTCAGTCGTCATTTTTTTTTCCGGGAAAATTCCGCTAAACCTTGAGTTGAGTCAGTCGGTTTTGTGGTCCGGAAATTCTATACTTTTTATCTTGTCGGCAATTGCTCTGTTTATGCATTCCAAGGGTGCTTCTTCAAATAATCCAAATGCTTTTTTTAGATCTGTTTACGGGTCAATGATTATCCGAATGATGGGCGTGCTGTTTGCTGTTTTGATTTATGCTTCAGTAGCCGGATCAAAAGTGAATCAACCCGCAGTATTGACCTGTATTGCATTCTATTTTATTTATACATTTTATGAAATTCGCATCGTATTCCGAATGTTGAAAAAATCAGGAAATGCCAAAGAAAGAAGTTCCGGTTCAGACACTTGAAGCTTATTTGCCGGCAAATACATATCCATATGTTGCCGAATATCTTCACAGGTATGGCATTCATCTCACAGTTACAAAAGCCAGGCAATCGGTGTTGGGTGATTACCGGCCTGCTGTCAGAGACATGGCTCATCGGATCAGTGTCAACGGAAATCTGAATCCCTATGCTTTTCTGCTCACCTTGTTGCATGAAATGGCACACTTACTTGTATTTGAACAGCACGGAACAAAAGTGATGCCACATGGAAAAGAATGGCAAAGAATGTTTTCTGATTTGTTGTCAGTGTTCATTGAAAAGTCAATTTTCCCCTCGGATATTAAAGATGCACTGATTCAAACAATTGATAAACCTGCAGCAAGCAGTTGCGGAGAAGAGTCACTCATGCGTGTATTGCAGAAATACGACATGAATCTTGTTGATAAAATCAGGGTTGAAGAATTACTTCCTGGTCAGCAATTTAAGCTTGATGATGGCCGAATTTTTATTAAAGGTCAAAAGCTGCGCAAACGCCACAAAGCAGTTGAACATCCCGGAGGATCTGTGTATTTGTTCAGTGGAATCTATCTTGTACAGAAGGCATAAAAAAAGCCCCTTGGCAGGAGCTTTTAAAAATATTCATTCCTATCAGGTAATTAGGCGACAGCTTTTTTTACAAGATCAGCAGCTTCACTCAACTGAATCGCACTTTGTACTTGCAATCCACTCTCATCAATCAGTTTTTTCGCTTCTGCAGCATTCGTTCCCTGTAAGCGAACAATAATAGGAACCGGGATATTGCCAATTGATTTATATGCTTCAATGACACCTGCTGCAACCCGGTCACATCTCACAATACCTCCGAAAATATTAATCAGAATTGCTTTTACATTGGGATCCTTCAGGATGATTTTGAATCCTGCTTCAACTGTTTGCGCATTTGCGGTACCGCCTACATCAAGGAAGTTAGCAGGTTGTCCGCCGCTAAGTTGAATCATATCCATCGTTGCCATGGCCAGGCCGGCTCCGTTCACCATACAACCAACATTTCCGTCTAGCTTGATGAAATTCAGATTGAACTTACCTGCTTCCACTTCCGTCGGATCTTCTTCACTTTCATCACGCATCGCAGCAATTTCCGGGTGGCGCGACAAGGCATTGTCATCAATATTCATTTTGCAATCAACAGCAATGATTTTGTCGTCAGCAGCTTTGAAAAGTGGGTTAATCTCCAGCATGCTGCAGTCGAGTGCAACATATGCATTATATAAATGAGTTACGAATTTGACACAATTTTTAAATGCATCCCCGCTCAGTCCCAGGTTAAAGGCAATTTTTCTTGCTTGGAATCCCTGTAAAGGAGATCCTGGATGAACCCATTCTTTAAATATCTTCTCAGGTGTATCATGTGCCACATCCTCAATATTCATTCCGCCTTCGGTGCTATACATGATCACATTTTGCTTTTTGGTGCGATCGAGGAGAATAGACAGATAAAACTCTTTTCTCTCTGATTGGCCATCGTAATACATGTCCTGGGCAAGCAATATTTTATTGACGAGTTTTCCATCAGGGCCTGTTTGCAGTGTAACGAGTGTTACACCAAGGATGCCCTTTGCGAATTCTTTCACCTGGTCCCCATTTTTGGCCACTTTTACCCCATTGATCCCGGTTTCTTTGATGGTTCCTTTTCCTCTTCCGCCGGCATGGATTTGTGCTTTAATCACAGCGAAATTACTGCCGCTTGCAGCCTGAATTTTTTTATATGCTTCCTCTGCTTCCTCTAAAGTGCTGCAGGCAAACCCTTCCTGTACGGGCACATTGAATTTTTTCAATAATTCCTTTGCCTGATATTCATGTAAGTTCATACTTCAAAAATTTCGGGCGAAGATAGTAAAACAAAGGGCAAGTTGAATTCAGCTTCTTACAATTTTACAAGAGCTTCATCTTGAATATTTAAATAAGGTTGTACATTTTTCAATCTAATTGACAACGAAGGACAAAGCCTATTGAATAATCATACTCCGTCTGCAGTCGGATCTTTTGCTCAATTTTGCAGGGTAAAATGATATATTTGTCTGCTTAAAATAATTCAATGAGTGATCTGCTTACAAAAATTAATGATGCTGTTTCTTTTATCAGGGAAACAGTAAAAGAGACGCCATCTTTTGGGGTGGTGCTAGGCAGTGGCTTGGGTAATTTCACGAATGAAATTGAAACAGAACAGGAAATACCTTATGAAAAGATCCCTCATTTTCCGGTTTCTACTGTTAAGGGGCATAAGGGTAAGCTTGTTTTTGGAAAACTGGGCGAAAAGCGTGTAGTGGTGATGGCTGGTCGTTTTCATTTTTATGAGGGCTACACGATGCAGGATGTTGTATTTCCAATACGGGTATTGAAATTCCTTGGCATCCAGACATTGATTTTAAGCAATGCAGCCGGGGGTGTCAACAATAACTTCAAAGTAGGTGACCTGATGATCATCTCTGATCATATAAGTCAGTTCATGGAGAATCCGTTGATTGGAAGAAATGAAGATGAACTCGGACCGCGTTTTCCGGATATGAATGAGCCTTATGCAAAGCATTTGAGGGAAGAAGCAAAAAAGATTGCTAAAGAGCTGGATATCTTAATACATGAAGGTGTTTACGTTGGTGTAACTGGTCCAACTTTTGAAACCAGAAGTGAATACCGCATGGTGCATGCAATTGGAGGAGATGCTGTAGGCATGAGTACAGTTCCCGAAGTAATTGTGGCAGTTCACATGGGGCTCCCTG
>JBIIPV010000149.1:0-4077 GCA_044342435.1 Lacibacter sp.
TTTCATGTTCAGGGATTTTCAGAGTCGCAATGTGATGGTGCGGGATGGGGAAGTGTTTTTTATCGACTATCAAGGAGGCATGAAAGGGGCTGTTCAGTATGATGTAGCTTCGCTTTTGTGGCAGGCCAAGGCAGAGTTGCCGGATGAATGGAAAAACAGTTTACTAGAATATTATATTGATTGTGCAGAATCCTTGTTACAGAAAAAAATAGATCGTCCACGATTTATTGGTCAGTATAACGGCTATGTGTTGATTCGTTTGCTGCAGGTGCTGGGCGCTTACGGTTTCAGAGGTTTGTTTGAAAGGAAAGCACATTTTTTAACCAGTATTCCGATGGCCCTGCGTAACCTCAGGTGGTTTTTAAACAATAAAATAGTGGGTATCAGTGTTCCTGAATTTGAACGGATCCTGGCTCAGGTAGTAGATGATGAAATCATTCGCCGCTTTGAACCTCAACGAGCAACTGAAGAAACCAAACTGGTGGTTTATGTGAATAGCTTCTCCTATAAAATCACCGGCATACCGGTTGATTCTTCAGATAACGGAGGAGGCTTTGTGTTCGATTGCAGGGGTATTTTAAATCCGGGTAGAATAGACGAATATAAACAGCAAACCGGAAGAGACAAGGGCGTGAAAGATTATCTGGAACAACAAACAAAAATGCCTCATTTCTTAAATAATATTTACAATATAGTTGACATTGCAGTAGAAGATTATATGAATCGAGGTTTTGAAAGCTTGCAGGTAAGTTTTGGTTGCACGGGAGGTCAGCATCGAAGCGTTTATGCGGCAGATGCTTTAGCCCGTCACTTACGAAATAAATATGGAGTAAATATTGAGCTTCGACATATTGTGCAGGATGCAAAAAACTGGGATAATAGCGTTCAAAAGAGTTAAGACTAACTAACAACGAATAACAAACAACTAATAACCTTACTAGTGAAAGCCATGATTTTTTCTGCAGGACTTGGAACCAGGTTCAAACCTTGGACCGATCATCATCCCAAGGCACTTGCAATTGTGAATGGAAAATCTTTGTTACAAAGAAATATAGAGTATCTACAGCAATATGGAATAACGGATGTGGTAGTAAATGTTCATCATTTTGCTGATCAGATTGAAGAAGCAGTTCATAAAAATGAAGGTTGGGGATCAAAGATTACCATTAGTGATGAGCGGGATGTTGTTTTGGAAACAGGAGGTGGATTGTTAAAAGCAAAAGACTTTTTAATAGATAACGGGCCTTTTGTGATTATAAATGTTGATATTCTCACAAATCTGAATCTTTCTTCATTGATTTCTTTTTATCAGAGCAGGAAGCCGCTGATTGCTTTCGGGGTAACAGATCGCAAGACTTCCAGAAATTTTTTATTTGATGAAGGGATGCAATTGTGCGGATGGAGAAACAAATCATCAGGTGAAGAAAAAATATCAAGACAACGTGATGTTTATGTAGAAAGGGCTTATAGTTGTGTCGCGGTTTTTGATCCTTCTGTTTTTGATCGTATAAAGCAAACAGGAAAGTTTTCATTGACAGAAACCTACCTCGATCTTTCTCGGGAACATTCTGTATTAGGGTATGATCATAGCGGAGATCATCTGGTAGATGTAGGAAAGCCGGAAAGTGTTGAGGTTGCTGAGTCAATATTTCAATAATTGAATCCGAATTTGATGCTATACCTTGATGTATATTTTTCTGCGATCCAGCCAAACTGCAACACTCCAAAATAGAAGAATCATGCTGATGGCATAAAACAATGATCCGTTCTCGGGAATCCCGGGTATGTTTTTTGCAATCTTTTCGTAATACCAGCTGAATGGCCCCAGGTATTTAGTTGAACCGTCTGTATTAATTCCATTTGGAATGCGTATCAGCGACAGGGCCCTTGGTAAAAAACCACTGAGTACAAAAATGAACAATGGGTTTCTGCCAAAAACATCAAAAAAACGAATCCAGTATCCTTTTGTCTGCTTCAATTCAATCAGGTATATCAACATAGCAATGGTATAGAGAGCGAGTCCGGAAGTATAAAGCGTGTAGGAACTGGTCCATATTTTTTTGTTCATCGGAAACACAAGATCCCAGCAAAGACCAGATATTGTCAGAACTGTTGCAATCACAAACAATCCGGTCACCATTTCAAAGTTTTTTCCCTTCTGCAGAATGTAATTTCCGGCAAGGTATCCGAGTAAAACCTGCGCAATGGCTGCAAAACTACTCATCAGTCCTTCCGGGTCAAATGGAACACCTTCTCCTTTATACAACCTGTTTTCTCCTAAAATCTGTTGATCAATGGATGTTCCGAACCAGCCGGCAAGACCATATGGATCTTCCGGGTTGCCGCCAGAAAAGCAAAGTATCCAGTAAAATAAAAGGATAATTGCTGCTATTAGAAAACTGCCTCTTATTCCGGTATAAAAAGCAATCACAGACGCAAAAAAATAACAGATGGCAATCCGTTGAAGTACACCCATGATCCGTAGTTTTTCAAGTGATTTCATCACCAAAACATCGCCATCCCACTTCACGAAAGGACTCCAGTTCAGCAGATAACCGATCAGGAAGATGAGTAGGCTGCGCCTTATAATTTTCGACCAGAAGGCTTTTTGTCCGGCTTCCTGAAGTTTGGGCATCACAAAGGCCATGGCATTTCCCACAGCAAATAGAAAAAAGGGGAAAACAAGGTCGGTAGGTGTACAGCCATGCCAGGGAGCATGCTTTAGTGGGGGATAGATATGTGCCCATGAACCGGGGTTGTTTACCAGGATCATCAGTGCCACAGTGGCACCGCGAAAAACATCCAAGGATAAAAAGCGAGCTTGCAAGTTCTTTTTTGGAAAATTAACGAAAAAGCATTGTGCGATAAAAACGGAATTAAATTACCAAAGATTCGTCTTCAACAAGTAAATTGCAACAATCGGGGGCGAGAAGCCTTAAATGGGAGGCCTATATATCATTAATGATTTGAAATTCAATGATATAGAGACTTATCAACCCGATCGGAGAAGCTTTTAGTTTAAACTTTGAATAAATGAATTCTCCGTGGTGCTCAGTTTTTTAAAAAAAATATGTGACTGAGGTGGCGAAGCTTTTGTCTGAAAATTTAGTGATCTCTAACTGGTATGCTTTATATACAAAACCCCGCTGGGAGAAAAAAGTTGCTGCACAGCTAAATAAAAAGGGCTTTGAAGTATATTGTCCGATGAATGTTGTTCGGAGAAGGTGGACTGATCGTTATAAGATAATTGAGGATCCATTATTTAAGTCTTATGTCTTTATTCGCTTTGACATCAATGATCAAACCAGGGTTCGGCTTACTGACGGGGTCGTCAATTTTGTATATTGGCAGGGGCGTCCGGCTATGATTCATGAAAATGAGATCATTCTTATTAAAAAGTTTTTGAATGAGTTTTCAGATGTGCAGGCAACAAGCATTGCATTGAATACTGGTTTAAAGGTGAGAGTGAAAGCAGGACTGATGATGAATCATGAGGGATTGGTAATAGATGTAAAAAACAATTCGGTTTCTGTGATGCTGGAAACCCTTGGTTATCAGCTTACTGCCACATTTGATAAAAAGAATCTTGAATTATCTGAGCATATTCGCATCAGTGATGTTGCATCATCAATAAAATAGAAAATATGAGGAGTTACTTTCTTTTTTTTAGCGGTTTTTTATTATTGACAGTAGCCTGTGTTTCTCCCGAAAAACTGCGTAAAGAGTTGGTTTATTTCAATGGAGGAGTGGATTCCGGTGCAATGGGGTCATTCGCAATAGAAGAACCTGTGATACAAAAAGGTGATTTGCTTCAAATTACCATTTCCTCCAGGAGTGCTTCTTCTAACCAGCTTTTTTTACAGAATTATGGCCCTGCAACAGTTTCTTCCTCTTCGGTTTCAGCTACTGCAACCGGTAGTCCGCTTGCAGATAATGGTTATTTGGTCGATCTTTCTTCAGGAGAAATCAGACTGCCTTTGTTTGGCAGCATTCATGCCGATGGGATGACCAAAAAACAACTTGAAAAGGAGATTATTTTAAAGGCCAGGGAATACGTGAAAGAAGACCCGATTGTTG
>JBIIPV010000150.1:0-4039 GCA_044342435.1 Lacibacter sp.
CCAATTAAACTGCCATCCTTTTTTCTTTATCAACCCCTTTAAATCTTCTTTCCCGACCAAAGAAATTTCTGTCGTAAAACTATCTCCTGTCTTAGCGTTTTCAATGGAGTTGGTTAGTTTATCGACATCAAAATCAAGCCCTATTTCTCTTCGTTTTTTCACTCATACAAGGTACGAAAAAAATGACTATTCTACATGTTGTTTTGTTGCTAAAGCGCAAAAAATAGATGCCAGCCAACTATCAAATTTCTGCACTAGATAATTTAAGGAAATTCTCCCATTTATCCCTTGGAAGAGCGAAAGGTCACCTACAGAATATGCAAATGATTTCTAAAAAATTTAAGCTTTTTTCAACCTGCGCCTTACTTGGTTATACATGGATATAAGAAACCCAAATGTCATCACGATCACCCCAATCCACAATAAATTAATGGCAGGAAACTGATAGGCTTTTAGGGTTACAAATTGCTGAACACTTCTTTTCTCTTTAATTCCCAATTCAATGCCTGACTCTCCCGCTCCGGTAAATGCAAGTTCCAATCCCTGAGCAAGTACCGTATCGATTACCGGGATAGTTGTATTGCCTCTCAGTATCAGCAAAGGTTGTGCAGAGTAACGACTACTGTCTTTGGATACAACTTTGATGTTTGCAGAAAACAACGAGTCGCCCAGCTGTTTATCCACTCCTTTTCTGCTATGCTCACTTCCAAGTGATTCAAGCAGGATGTATCCACTGCTGTAGAATACCTTTTCGCCCGGCTTCATCATCCGTTTTTCAAACTGTGCTGTGTCTTTATTTTTTTCCGGATCAGGGAGGGATGTGATGTAGGTAAACACATCTTTATGCAGATAATGCTTGCTATCGGGATTCGCAATAAGTTGTTCATTCCCTTTATAATTCACAAATGCATCGGGATATAACGTAAAGCTTTCTTCCCCATTTTTAGCAGCGAAATGAATTTTAAAATATTGTTTCGGATCCAGAGGTGCCGTTGAATCTCCCTGATAAGTAACCATGTACTTTCCCATATCCGTTGCAACACCTTTCACCAGTGTGAGGTTTTCAGCAGGGTTTTCCTTGCTCTGTTCTCCGAAGTTTACCATGATGCCGGAAGTATTCCAGCTCAACACCTCTTTTTTAGATGAACTTATTAATATGCCCAGCAACATCAATCCAAAGCCCACGTGCGCAATAGAAGCTCCTGCAGCTTTCAATTTTCCACGTGCTACAGAATAAATATAGAATGCATTTGCAATCACGCCATACACTGCACCAAAAACCGATGCATAAATTGCAATGAGATATCCTAATCCGTATCGCTTATAATTGATTTCTCCGAAATAAAAAACAGCAACTGAAATGATGATAGCAATAGCTGTAGGAATGATGATACGCTTGTTAAAAAATGATGATTCTGTCTTCTTGTATTTGAGGTATTGTACAAAGGCCGTCATCACTGTAATCACAAATCCAAAAAGTATCAGCACTTTGTTGTAAGAATATTCAATATCCTCTGCCGGCGCAAACTTGGTTCCGAAAATTTTATTGAAAACAGGAAGGGATGTTTTGGCGATGATGAACATAGAAGAGATGAACAACAACAAGGCTCCAACAAACATCCAGAATTCACGACTGCTGAAGTGTTCCTCTTTTTTGGGTGCGGGGATTGAAACGTAACGTACAATCAAAAGGGTAAAGGCAGGAATAAAGAAAACAGCAAAGAATGTCCATAATTGGGCATTCATTCCCAAGTCAGTAAAAGCATGCACACTGGTATCTCCCAAAATTCCACTTCGTGTCAGCAACGTCGAATAAACAATGAGTAAAAACTGAAGAATAAAAAAGAAAAATGTTGCACGAAGAGAAAAACCGGAATGTTGATAAATCAACATCGTGTGGATGGCAGTCACCAATACCAGCCAGGGTACCATGGATGCATTTTCTACGGGATCCCATGCCCAGTAACCACCAAACGTAAGACTTTCATAAGCCCAAGCAGCTCCCATCATGATACCAAGCCCCAGTATGCCTCCACTAAACAAAGCCCATGGCCTTGCTGCCTGTACCCATCCTCCAAAATCTTTTTTCCAAAGTCCGGCAATAGCATAAGCAAAAGGCACAAGTGTAGAAGCAAAGCCGAGAAACAAAACAGGCGGGTGGATGGTCATCCAATAATTTTGGAGTAGCGGATTCAATCCATTCCCGTCGCGAACGAAACTCAAGTAATCAGGTCGAAGACTGCCGTCAGCCAAAAAGCCAATAGGGAATTGTTGTGGACTCAGCATGCCTTCGTTTCTCATGAGTACAAAAGGACTGCTTCCTATTTTCCATTCAAAGAAATAAAGACCAATCACCATTGTTGCCAGCATGAACTGCATGAAACTCACCGCAGTCATTACGGGGGCTTCCCACTTTTTTTCTCTCAGGATGATGATGCCGCCCAGAATACAATGCCAGAAACTCCAAAGAAGAAAACTCCCCTCTTGTCCTTCCCAGAAACAACTCAGGATATATTGCATAGGCAATTTGAGATTGCTGTGTTGCCATGCGTATTTATATTCAAAAAGATGCCGGGAAATTATCCAGTATAGCATCACAAAAATGCCAATCACCGAAATAATCTCTAACAAAAAGGATACGCGTGCTATACGCTTCCACCCTTTTGCAATTTCCTGATTGGCGGCCTGAGCAGATAAAAAATAACTCACAGTAGCTGCCAATGATGCCATCAATGACAAAACAGCAAGAAAATGTCCGATCTGGCCCGGTAGTAATTGCTCCCCCGTATAATTCATTTGTTCAGATTATAGTTTGTCGAATTGGCTGATACCTGTTCCTCTTTATATTTACTAGGGCACTTTATGAGGATGTCATCACAGATAAATGCACTGTCCGACATTTTCCCCTTCAAGACCATACGCTCACTTTTTTCCATATCTGTAGGCGGCTTGCCTTTCATATAAATCACTCTTGATCTTCCCCCAAAGAATCAACCACATGAAAGCTGAGGTAATTCGGATCTTTTAATGGATCATATTGGATGGTTTTTCCTCCGGCAGTATCCAGTCGGGCAATGAGGTGAACAAATTTTCCGCTTTTCGATCTTGCAGAAGCAACCGTGTCATAAGTGGAAAGATTCCCCATAGAGCTTATTAAAAGTCCTATGGCAATCGCAATTGTAATCAGCAGAAAGATATGTGTTGTTTTCATTTGTAATGGTTGAAGATATCAGTTGACAGTTTGGCACAACTTCCAGGTTCGTGAGTCGGTATCAGAATCAGATAAGTAAAAAAAGAAGCCATTCTAAGCACAATCCAGAATTTTTACGGGTGCAAAGTTAACTGAAAAACAAGTGGCTGATTGTTTTGCGTACCCTTTATTCACAACTCCTTTACAACTTTCAAACAAAATTTTGAGGTCTTTGCTTTATATGCTTTCATCCCCTTTAACTTTGCGGCGCCGCAGGCTTCATTGTTTATGACCGACATATCCCAGTTCAATCCGGATAACGCTTCAAATCCCAATAATAATATTTTCGGCTTGCCATTCACCGCGGATGAATCCCGCATGATTATCCTTCCCGTTCCCTGGGAGGTAACAGTCAGTTACCGAGCCGGTACTTCAAGAGCTCCCGAACACATCAAGAAAGCGAGTCTGCAAGTTGAACTGCTTGACAACGATTTACGAAACGGCTGGAAGCAGGGCATTCACATGCTCGAAATAGATAAGAAAATCCTGCTGAAAAGCGATTACCTGAGAAGAGAAGCTGAATTGTACATCAATTATATCGCACAGGGGGAGAATGTAAAGGACAATAAATTCATGTGCAAGGCACTGAAAGAAGTGAATGCCGGTGGCCATTTTCTGAAGGACTGGGTGTATGAACAAACCAGTCATTTATTGTCGCAAGGTAAATTAATCGGTTTACTTGGTGGCGACCACAGTGTGCCGCTTGGCTACCTGAAAGCCATTGCAGAAAAATATCCCTCATTTGGCATATTGCAAATAGATGCACATTGCGACCTTCGGGAATTGTAT
>JBIIPV010000151.1:0-4034 GCA_044342435.1 Lacibacter sp.
CACCCCTGTTACAACAGTGGCAAATGAAGGTGTTTGAAACTTACTATGTATTCGTTGAAATATCGGCGGCATCAATCCATCGCGGCTCATACTCATCCAGATCCTTGGCTGTCCCATCTGAAACACCAGCAATACGCTGGTCATGGCTACAACGGCAGAAATTGCCACTAAAACCTGCATCCAGGACACATTCAGATTTTTACTTTCAAAAATAAAGGCCAAAGGATCGCCAATGCCATCAAATTTTTTGTAATGGACAGCTCCAGTTAAAACCAATGTAAGAAGGATATATACAACAGTGCAAATCACCAGTGAATAAATCATCCCTTTGGGCAAATCGCGTTGCGGGTTCTTGCTTTCTTCAGCCAATACACTCACTGCATCAAAACCTATGTATGCAAAGAATACGGCACTTACTGCCCCCATTACTCCACCAAACCCATTGGGCATAAAACTATTGACTCCTTCATTATTTGCAGGCATCCAGTTAGCTGAAAGATCATTTGAGAATATCAACCATCCTCCGACAATGATCACAAGAAAAACCACTGCCATTTTCAATATCACCATCAGGTTGCTCACATTTCTGCTTTCTTTGATACCGCGATAAACAAGGAAGGTGATGATGATGTTGATGGCAAATGCAGGCAAATCGAGAATAAGCCTAAACCCCGCAATCAGAGGCGCATCCTTCCAGGCATTTAACAACTCCTGATTGGATGTGCCTGCATCCACTGCATCTTTCGCCTCCATGTAACTAGTACACAACCAGGCCGGAACATGGAATCCGATTTTATTAAGAAAAGATGTAAAATAATCGCTCCAGCTGAAGGCCACATAAATATTACCGATGGAATACTCCATAATCAGGGCCCAGCCAATAATCCATGCGAATAACTCCCCGAAGCTGGCATAAGCATAGGTATATGCACTTCCCGCTACCGGTATTCTGCTCGCAAATTCAGAATAACAAAAGGCTGTAAACCCACATGCAATGGCTGTAATGATAAATAGAAAAACAACCCCCGGTCCACCGCTGAAGACAGCACCACCAAGACTACTAAAGCTGCCCGCGCCTAAAATTGCAGCAATTCCAAAAAATGTAAGATCGCGAACAGATAAGACGCGCTTTAAACCGGCACCGCCTCCATGCGATTCATCGCCACCTTCTTTTAATAAATCTGAAATATTCTTTTTCCGAAACAACTGGCTCATGATTCACTTTGTTTACCCGTACAAAATAGGGAAAAAACAAACAGCAAATTTAAAGTACCCGATAAAAGAGCAGAACAGTCATTTATTTTACTGACTATCCTCATTGAACAGTAAATAAAATATATCTTTTTTTGTGTTGTTTGGTTGTGAGAAAAACCATCGACTCAAGAGATGGAAAAAAAGGTTGGCCCGGGTACCCGTAAGTAGCCGGGCTTTCTTTTTAATAATCTCTTTGCACTAGAAAAGATGCCAGCTGCTTTAAAGGCTCTTTGCGTATCGACTGAACAGCAATTTTTTCGAGATGATCCAACGCCAACTCGAGGTAATTGTTTTTTAGTTCCATCGCCCATTCATCAACACCGGTACGCTTAAAGAGCGATAGCATTTGTTGCACTTTATCGGCAGGTTTGTTATTTAATAAATTTTCAAGCAACTGCTGATCATCTCCCGAAACCATTTCCATTGCATGTATCAGCAAAAATGTTTTTTTATTTGCCAGGATATCTCCTCCAACCTGTTTCCCGAATTTTTCAGGATCACCGAATGCATCCAGATAGTCATCCTGTATCTGAAAAGCAATCCCAAGATTTTTACCAAATTCATATAAGTGCCCTGCATTGCGTTCACCTGCTCCACCGATAATAGCTCCTAGTTTCAGCGAAGCTGCCAGCAATACGGAAGTTTTCAGTGTAATCATTTCACGATATTCATCCAGTGTCACGCGTTCTCTTTTTTCAAAATCCATATCGAGCTGCTGCCCCTCCGACACTTCAAGCGCTGTTTTGTTAAACAACTCCATCACAGCAGGCAGTATATCCTTATCTATCTTTCTCAGGTATTCCCATGACATGATCATCATGGCATCACCGGCCAATATAGCTGTATTGGTGCCGTATTTCTGATGTACAGTTTCCATCCCCCTACGAAGAGGTGCCTGATCCATGATATCGTCGTGTATCAATGAAAAGTTATGAAACAACTCCACGGCACATGCAACCTGCCACGCATCAGGCTTGATAGCATCAAACAATTCATTGCCAAGTAAACATAAAACCGGCCTCACTCTTTTTCCGCCAATGCCCAGGATATATTGGGCAGGATCATAAAGCGTTGATGGCTTTTCCGGGAAATGACGAATCGAAAATCTTGTTTCAAACTCCTTTAGTAAATCTTCAAAAAAATGCATGGCTGGTTATTTAACTTAAAACTAGAAAGTTTTCACTTTTAACTTTCACTTTTAACTTTTCACTTTTAACTTTCAACTTTTAACTTTTAACTTTTCACTTTTCACTTTTAACACCAATTCATAGTCGAGCTGCCTTTTATCAAGATTGGCAGCAACAACCCTGATCATCACTTTATCTCCTATTCTGAAACTGCGTCCGCTTCTTTTTCCAACAAGACAATAATCTTCTTCCACATATCTGAAATCATCCAGATCAACCAAGGAATATAAGCTAACAAGTCCTTCGCATTTATGTTCAATGGTTTCCACCCAAAATCCAAAAGCCGAAACTCCACTGATTACACCGGAAAACTCATCTCCGAGATAACCAGACATGTACTCGACCTGCTTATACTTATTGGCGCTTCTTTCACTTTCCATCGCTGCCCGCTCACGCTCGCTGCAATGCTTACATTTCTTTTCAAGCTTTTTGTCTCTTACCGGTTTATCATCCAGACATTGCTGCAAAATACGGTGAACCAACACATCCGGATATCTTCTGATTGGTGAAGTAAAGTGACAGTAATGCGCAAAGCCCAGTCCATAGTGCCCAATGTTCTCCGTAGTATATACTGCTTTGGCCATGGTACGGATACCAAGTGTTTCCAGTACATGCTGCTCGGGTTTTCCATGCACATCTTTCAGCATCTGGTTGAATGACTTTGAAATTGCCATCGGAGACGATACATCAAAACCATGTCCGTATTTTTTCGCGAAAGAAATAAACGGAGCAAGACGGGTTTTATCGGGTTGGTCGTGTACACGATATGGCACCGGCACAGGATTGTTATCAACTTCTTTATCTGAAAGAAACTCTGCTACATATTTATTTGCAAGCAGCATAAACTCTTCAATCAACTGATGAGCTTCCTTGCTTTCCTTAACCACAATGCCAACAGGCCGCTGTTCATCATCCAGCACAAATCGAACCTCCTGCGAAGAGAAATTAATCGCTCCTTTTTTAAATCTTTCTTTCCTCAACTTCTGCGCAAGTTCATTTAGCAAGAGCAATTCATTCGAATACAATCCTTCCTTTCCTTCTATAATTTCCTGCACCTCTTCATAGGTAAACCGATGATTTGAATGAATGAGCGTTCTTCCAATCCATACATCCTTTACTTCTGATTTGCCTGTGATATGAAATACTGCGGAAAAAGTAAACTTATCTTCTTTGGGTCTGAGCGAACAAAGTTCATTGGAAATTCGCTCGGGCAACATCGGCAATACACGATCAGGCAAATAGACAGATGTTGCTCTTTCAAAAGCTTCATCATCGAGCACAGTACCCGGAACAACAAAATGACTTACATCTGCAATGTGCACTCCGATTTCATAATCGCCATTATCTAATTTTTTTACGGAAAGAGCATCATCGAAATCACGGGCATCTTTCGGATCAATCGTAAATGTAAGCTCTTCACGAAAATCTCTTCTTCTTTTTAATTCATCATTAGAAATCTCTTCGCTGATACGGGCAGCATCCTCCAGTGCTTCATCTGAAAAAGACAAAGGAAACCCGCTCTGCATCAGAATTTGCTTCATCGCAATATCATTGACCTTCTCATAACGCAACACTTCTTTCACCTCTCCTCAA
>JBIIPV010000291.1:0-2596 GCA_044342435.1 Lacibacter sp.
GCAGAAGGAAGTTTAGATCCTAGTTTAACCATCAACTGGATGGATGTAGTTATATCTCTGCCTGATATAGCATCTTCTAAACTTCTTTTTTCCTTTGATTTACCCCCTAACGCCTTCAGTAAATCATCTTCGTTTTCTTCAATAAATTGAGAGATAAGGACTTCTGATTCATTCATCAAAGAGATTAACTCCTGAATTTGGATTCTTACTCTTTCAAAAAAACTCGGAGTTAAAAAGTCATCCGGCATTGGTTCACTCAGATAAATCACATCTCCGGAAATTGCCAGTTTAACTTTTCCCAGCAACGAACTATGTGAAAGACTATTGGCTATTAAATTTTTGAGTATATCAACAGGTATAGTTGTGATGTAATTTCTCCAGATGTGATTAAAAGCATCGGAAGTTAGCTCGCCGAATTCCTCCGGATCCATGGCAGTAGCGCGGAAAAGTTGCCTAGTTTCAAAAGCATATTCAGATAAGCTTCTCTGACAGAATCCGTGAATGGTCATGATGGATGTCTGATCCAGCATTAGTTCGGCAGCGGATAAAACAGAAATTACTTTTTCCTGATTTTCCTTCCTGATTTGCTCATTTACCAAATCCCTGATATCCTGTTCTATCTCGCCTTCATCCTGCCTTGCCGCAACTAGTGCTTTGCGGATAAATGATCGAACCCTGATTTCGAGTTCGGCTACAGCTGCATTGGTATAAGTCACCATCAATATCTGGTCAACAGGAACCGTTCCGGTAATCACTAGTCGCAAAGTCATCAATGCAAGCGAATAGGTTTTACCGGTTCCCGCACTGGCTTCAATCAAATTTGAAAACTGAAGTGGTTCTTTTTTGGGATCAAATTGTTCGTGTATCTGTGGCATGTTATTTATTCAAATAATGAAGGAAAAAGTTCTTTGAGAGGAAGCATGAATGAAAGGACATTTTGCTGCAGGATTGGATAGTTCTCAAATTCAAAAAACCCATTTCGGACAGCTTTCGTCAGATAAACATCTTTTAATCTGTATTCATATTTCGACTCTATCCTTTCTTCATACCAGCCCATAAATGAAGAATAATCTTTCTCGATGTTCGTTAGGTTTTCTCTCGCAAATTCAGGATGAAAGAAGAACCAACCGGTATGTCCAACCTTGTAATCGGCAACAATCTTTTTCAGTATATCCTTGGCCTCTGAGGAAGATAATTTATCTGAACTTAATTCTTCTACTTTATAAGACTCTTTATTCCGATAAATAAAATAAAAATGTGCGCTTACCCCTGAAGCCACGATGCCCAGATACTGAATCCAGGCCCTTGTGATGTGTTTCAGCAAAGATGAACTGTTGCATACATAAATCAATCTGTCTTCAAAAAACGTCTTGATTTTTCCATTGATCTGACTGCCATCTAAAGAAACATAAATATCAACCGGCGTCATTTTTCTATCGCCTGCAATTTCACGAAAGAGCTCTTCAAAGGGCTGAACCTCTTCCCGGATGTCCTGATAACTGATTCTTCCTACACCGGCAAGAGGAATACGGCCGGATTGTTTCAATCGAAATAAGAATTTTTTCTCTTCCTCTTCGTCTGCAAAGCCTTCTCCATAAAGCAGAAGATCAAACAATTCTGATTTGAGTCCCCATTCATCTAATTTACCTGTCTGAAAAAGTTCATGTTCCGACAGAAGTTCTTCCTCATTTTTATAATAGATGTTCAATGATTTATTTAAAAAAACTTTGGGAGGATTTTCCATGAAAGCAGACAACTGGTGGATGCTGATTTCTGAAAAATTAAATGATACAGGCAAGGCCTCTCTTTCAGAATTTAAAACACCAGAATGATACATTTGATCATTTAAATAACTGATGTATGATTTGCCGTCGTACTTGCTGCTAAAGCCATGTAAAGGATGAACACGAATCCATTCTTTTCTCAACTGACCAGCATCTTGATTCATTCCTCTTGCAACATAATCTATCAACTGGTCAACCAGCGAAGAGGGAGGCAGTACTGAACCATCCCGTTTATCGCGGGCAATATAACTGATATAAAAAGTTTCTTCGGCAGACAGAAGTGTTTCAAGAAACAGATGTTTGTCGTTCTCCCGAATATTACGGTCTCCAATTCGCTCACTCCCTTTTTCTGTCATCACATTAAAACTAAGCGGCTGTTCTTTGCGCGGAAATTCGTTGAAATTCATTCCAAGCATGGCCACTATTTGATGCGGAATACTTCGCATGGGAACAAGGGAGCAAAAAGTAATTCCTGTTCCAGCAAACTTTCTGTAACGCTTTTCCTCTTCCAGGTGTCGGAAGAAAGCATAACGAAACACCTCGAATGAAATTTTTTCATTGTTTTCTTCTCCGAGCAATTTCCATTCATCTATGAGCGCAACAAATCTTGGATAGTCAGATTCATCTTCACTGTCCGGATCAATCACCATCTCCAGCATAAGCCCCGACAGATAATCGGCCCATTCGGAGAGTGTACGATTTGTATTGCGATTCATCAGCTGCGCTCTCAATACCATAAAAAAGTGCAAGAGGCGAATTCGCTGATCCATATCTGCTCCTTCAGCCGTATCGAGCGGATACAATATATCTGC
>JBIIPV010000152.1:0-4010 GCA_044342435.1 Lacibacter sp.
CAAGTAAATTTCCTTCACGATGCCAAGGGAACTGATCATCATCACAACCTGCAGGCAAACCATTGTAACCAGCGCCTACAATTTTATTTCGCTGATTCACGATACAGGCTCCTACCTGCGTGGAGGGGTCTTTGCTGCGTTGTGCTGACAATAAAGCAATCCCCATAAAATATTCATCCCAGCTGATATAGTTTAACCGTTTGCTCATCTTGATCAAAAAACGATTGTTATTGATTTAGTGGTGCAAAATATCGCATTCTGATGCGATACCATATTCGCATGGAATCAGAAACAAAAGAAGTGTCTTTCAGCGGTTTTTTAAACGTAAAAAGGAGACGAGGGCTTGTTGCTTCAGAAGTGTCAATTCTTACCTTGTATCCCCGGGCGTTATATAATTTATAATATTTTCTAATGCTATCCATATTTGACGGGTATTGTCCCACCATTTCAAACCCCAACACTGCACTTATGTTTAAAGTATCTTTTTTGAGTAAGCCTGTATCTGCGGCAACTTCCTGAATATTGTTTTCACTCTCATTGGCTACCGTGGAAGATTCAGTTGTAGGATTCTTTTCTTCTTTCTTTTCGTCACCTGTTAGTTGAAGAAAAATAATCCAGATGATGACAGCAACAATAAGAATACCTGCAATCGTGACGATCATTCTTTTCAAATCCGGGGATATAGTGCTTGCTGTTTTATTTGTGGAACTTCTTTTCGTCCCCCCCGATTCGTTACTGTGATTTTGCACAATTAGTTTCGTTTGGTCGGTTAGAAACAGCTCCGGCTCTGCGACACCCTGGTGAAAACTGAATTTACCATCAGATGATTTATGAATAACCCCTATTCCGGGTATATCGAATGGCTTTCCAATATTTAGAAGCTGAACTCCGTTATTGATGAAAGAATCCAAATCGCTCTGCGCAAGCGCCTTCATTTTACCGGTACGTTCTTTTAAGAAAATTAAAAGGTTGTCTTCAACTGGTGTTGTTTTATCTGGTGTAAACTCAATCGCATTTTCAGGGATTGATGTTTCTTCTTCCGATATCTTTTTTATTGTTCCGGTTAGTACGAAAAGGCCAATGCCCGGGAGAACCATCCGCTTATGTTCGTTAAGATAGGAGAATAAAAGGTCTTGTACTTTCAAGGTTTTTTTTCAAACTTAAGAAAAATGATGACGTCAGCCTTGTTTTATGCTGTCTTTATCTTACTAATTTTGTTTCAGATTATGACAAACAGAGAAGAAGTTGAATTTATTAAATGGTGGGAAGCCAACCGAAGTAAAGAAAAACGTTGGATTAGGCAGTTGTCGGTTGGCCTGCCGGTTGGTCTCGTATTCGGATTTCCAATATTACTAAGTGTTGTTTTTCGGGGATGGTATAAACGAATGCCCTATGTATCCGGAGGTCAACTTACTTTAATTATGATGGCCTGTTTGGCTATATCCGTTTTTTATGCTGTTATAAGAATGCACGTAAAGTGGGATGAAAGAGAGCAGCGATATCAGGAACTTATCAAAAGAGATGAAGGAAATCGGGAAACTACATCCTGATAATTGCCCATTATTCTTCTTTATGAATTTCACTGGTGAAGTGGAATTCAATATCCGGGTTGTTCTGGCGTTCCGTATTCAGAAACCATTCGCTTTGTGCGAGGTATACAACGTGCCCATCTTTATCGGCAGCGATGTTGTTTGTTTTGAAGCGTGTGAAATCATCTAATTTTTTTTCATCATTGCTGGTAATCCAGCAGGCCTTATAGTAGGGCAATGATTTGAATTCGGCACTGGCGCCATATTCCTGTAACAAACGATACTGAATCACTTCAAATTGCAGTTCCCCTACACAGCCGATTATTTTTTTAGTACCTCCAAACTGTGTAAATAATTGCGCCACACCTTCATCAGTGAGCTGCATCAGTCCTTTTTCAAGCTGTTTTGTTTTCATCGGATCTTTGTTCACCACTTCCTTGAATAATTCGGGAGAGAAGGAAGGGATGCCCGTGAAATAAAAATCTTCACCTTCTGTGAGGGTATCGCCAATTTTAAAATTACCGGTATCAAACAATCCTACCACATCGCCGGGATAAGCTTCTTCAATCACATCTTTCTGACGAGCCAAGAATGAATAAGGATTGCTGAAGCGCAGGTCTTTGTCGAGACGAACGTGGTGATAATATTTGTTGCGTTCAAACTTGCCCGAGCATACCCGTAAAAAAGCAATACGATCGCGGTGTTTGGGGTCGAGGTTGGCATGTATTTTAAAAATGAAACCACTGAATTTATCTTCATTGACATCCAGTTTTCGCTTGGTGGTTTCTCTGCTTTGTGGAAGAGGAGAAATGAATACAAAAGTTTCCAGAAGCTCTTTCACCCCGAAATTGTTGACTGCACTTCCGAAGAAGACGGGTGCTATTTTCCCGGATAAATATTCATCTCGGTTTAATGTTCCGTACACACCATCCACAAGCTCCACATCCTCCCTCAGTGTCGCTGCGTCGTGGTCACCAATTTTTCTTTCGAGTAATGAATCGGAAAGGTCTTTTATTTCTACAGTGTCTTCTTCTCCTGCTTTTGTATTGGGCGTGAATAAAACCAGGCTTTTTTTATTCAGATCATATACCCCTTTGAATTCCTTACCGCTATTGATGGGCCAGGTCATGGGATGAAGACGCAGGTTTAATTCTTTCTCTACTTCTTCGAGCAGGTCGAAGCGGTTTTTCCCGTCGCGGTCCATTTTATTGATAAACACAATCACCGGTGTGTCACGCATCCGACAAACTTCCATGAGCCTTCTTGTTTGGTCCTCCACACCATTCACGCTGTCGATGACCAATATAACACTGTCAACAGCCGTTAAAGTTCGATAGGTGTCTTCAGCAAAATCCTTGTGTCCGGGTGTATCCAGAAGATTGATGAGCGTGCCATCATATTCGAAAGTCATTACGGAAGTTGCAACGGAAATTCCCCTCTGCCTTTCAATTTCCATGAAATCACTTGTGGCGTGTTTTTTTATTTTGTTGCTTTTTACTGCACCGGCAACCTGTATGGCTCCTCCGAAAAGCAGTAGTTTTTCCGTTAGGGTGGTTTTACCCGCATCGGGGTGAGAGATGATGGCGAAAGTGCGCCTTCTTTTAATTTCGTTACTGTATTTCATTCAGCGTGCAAAGGTAAAGGAGGGATGGGTAAGAATCAATCTGAAAGATTCTAAAATGGCCAATTATATCATTATGGTTTTGATGAGGTATAGGTCCTATTTTTATTATTTTTCAAACAACTTCTGGTTGGCGAAAGATATTCTTTTTTTGAATTTGTACTTTAGGCATCATCTTTCCACCGCTAATCAAATAAAATCAGGCTGATGTTATTTTGATGCTAATTTTGATATATGCGGAAAACATTTGAGATTTTCTGGAACAGTTTCCTCTTTGCTTTTCAGGAGCTAAAGAAAAACAAGTTGCGCACGTTCTTGAGCTTGTTGGGTATTACTTTCGGTATATTCTGCATCATCAGCGTCATGGCCACGGTCAACAGCCTTCAGCGTAATGTGCAGAACTCTCTCAAATCGATCGGCACCAATACCATTTACATTCAGAAATGGGCATGGGGCGGAGGAAGCGACTATCCCTGGTGGAAATACATGAGTCGCCCCAACACCAAATTCAAAGAGCTGAAACCGGTGAAACAGAAAACAACACTGGCTGATGCAACGGCTTATGCATATTTCAATGCATCTCCCGTTATTTATGAAGATGTTTCCCTAGCCAGTGTGAACTGGTACGGCATCACGGAAGATTTCGACCAGATTCAGCCGGTTGAAATCGGCTATGGCAGATATCTGATCAACAGTGAATTTGAATCTGGTGTAGCGTCGGTGGTGCTGGGATTTAATGTTGCAGAAAAACTTTTTGAGGTAGCCGGTTCTGCCCTTGGAAAAACTGTGGACATCAAAGGAAGAAAAGTAAAAGTGGTAGGAGTTATAAAAAAACAAGGACAGAGTTTAATAGGGGGATG
>JBIIPV010000153.1:0-3979 GCA_044342435.1 Lacibacter sp.
ATTTTTCAGACGATCAGAAAAGTATTTGAATCTTACGGATTTGAGCCGCTGGAAACACCGGCAATGGAACAGTTAGATACCCTGATGGGTAAATACGGAGAAGAGGGGGATAAACTCATATTCCGGATTCTCAATAATGGACTTGAAAGACCGGAAAAACACGAAAAAGCAAGAGTCGATTTTGAAAAAATACTGAATGGTCTGTCAAGTACGGGTATAACGGAGCGGGCTTTGCGCTACGACCTCACAATTCCATTTGCCCGCTATGTTGCTATGAACCATGCCCAGCTCACGATGCCTTACAGACGATATCAGATACAACCTGTTTGGCGAGCTGATCGCCCGCAAAAAGGACGTTATCGTGAGTTTTACCAGTGTGATGCAGACATTGTAGGAAGTAACGCTCCTCTCAATGAAGCAGAGTTGGCAAGTATTTATGCAGATGTATTTCAGAAGTTGAACTTACCGGTAACCATCAAACTCAATAACAGAAAAATTCTTTCGGCACTCGCATCATTATGTGGTGGCGATCATCTGTTAACTATTATTACCACCGCTATTGATAAAATTGATAAAATCGGCAAAGAAAAAGTAGAAGAAGAGCTATTGCAGAAAGGACTTACAAATGATCAAATGCAGCTTGTTGGAAATTTTCTTGCCATCTCTGGCAACAACGAAGAAAAGCTCCAACAAGTTTCATCTCTATTAAATAATAACACCGCTGCAGACGAAGGTATTAGTGAAATAAAATCGCTGTTATCCATAACAGGACTTGCCGAGCTTGAAGTTGATTTCTCCCTTGCAAGAGGACTGAATTATTATACCGGAATGATTTTTGAAGTAAAGGCGAAAGGAGTACAGATGGGCAGCATAGGTGGTGGAGGTAGATATGATGACCTAACGGGGTTATTTGGCGTGAAAGGTATTCCCGGAGTTGGTATTTCATTCGGAGTGGATCGCATTTATGATGTACTGGAGGAATTGCAGCTTTTCCCTGCTCAATTATCTGAAGGATGTTTGGTTTTATTTTTCAATTTGGGCGAAGAAGAATGCAAAGTTTCTTTTCAACTTGCTCAATTATTACGGAAAGTAGGAATCGCCTGTGAAATATATCACGAGCAAAGCAAGCTGGATAAACAGTTTAAATACGCACAAAAAAAGGGGATCCCAAATGTAGTTATTATTGGTAAAGACGAACTCGAACAGCAGTCCTGTAAAATTAAACACCTTGATTCAGGCAAGGAAGAAACAATTAACCAGGAATCCCTGGTTGCATATTGTGTTAATTTGAAAAGTTAGAGATGTGTCTTTTTTGCCATTAAGACTGTCGCAATTCACAGATTTCCATGTAAATTGCGAATGCTTGTTTGTATAGTTTAATGTCGGATATATTAAAATCGTATTAAAAGAAAATCTCATCCAACCATTCATCTTTAAAAAAAGATCCATGAATCGTCGTTTATCCATTTACCTTCCTATTCTTGTAATTGCAGGCCTTGTTTGTTTTTTTGCACTGCAAAAAGAAAGTGCCCCGACTACAAAAAAACAGATTGAAGAAAAATATAAAGCTGTTGATGAGGAAGATGAACTGGAATCAAAAAAACGCCGTCAGGAATATGAATGGAAATTGCTTCATGATCCAAGAACAGGGGAAATTCCTGCCGACATCAAAAGAAAAGAAGCAGAATTACTGCAGTCAATTATTCTTCGTCAAAAACAAGTCGGTTTCCGTACAAGCATCAATAATACTTACAACATTGCAGGACCTTCAAAGCGTGGCGGCAGAACCAGGGCTATTGCGTTTGATATGCGCACAAACCAAGTTGTACTTGCGGCAGGTGTTTCGGGTGGTATCTTCCGCTCAATTGATGGTGGTGCGAGCTGGACTTTCGTACATCCTCCTAATGATGTAAGGAATGTGACTTGTCTGGCTCAGGATCCCAGGCCGGGATTTGAGGATATTTGGTACGCTGGCACCGGAGAAATGATTGGGGATTCGCCTTCATATCCCAATGCATTTATTCCTGGATACGGGATTTTAAAATCAACAGATAATGGTTTGACCTGGACGAAATTGTCTTCAACAATTGCGCAAGGCACAAGAGAAAATATAGATTATGTATGGGACTATGTATTTAATGTTCAAGTAGATAAGGATGGTGTCGTTTATGCTGCTATTCTTAACCAGGTAGTACGTTCCACAACCGGTGGCACCAGTTGGTCAAATGCAATTAGTTCTTCTGTTTCTCAACAAAGCGTTTTGAATATGTTGACGGATGTATCTATTCCCAAAAACACCACAAAAGTATATGTAGGATTTTCGGGTAGAAACAGTGATCGCAACCGTGTTGGTGTGTTTAGTTCCCCAACAGGATTAAGCGGGAGCTTTAACAGAATTGCAGGTGGAGTAGATGGCCAAACGGATTCTGTTCCGGGCTGGAGAGGTTATAATAATGCCAGTTCGGGCGGTGTTTTTAATGCAGGATATGGAAGGATTGTTCTTGGTGTTGCGCCAAGCAACCCTGATATTCTATACGTGATGTACGACAATGCGCGATCTTCTGCAAATGGAGTAGCCGAAGCGGATCTTTTCCGTGCGGATCTAAGCGGGCCAACGCCGGTATGGAGTGCCAACCTTGGAAATTTCATGCGTGGATTCAGAAATGGAACGCAAATAGACTATCTCGAAACTCAGGTAGAATACAATATGCTCCTGGCAGTACATCCCACCAATCCGGATCTGGTAATTGCAGGTGGTGTGAATTTGTATCGTTCCACAAACGGATTTCAGACGGCCGGATCTTTCATTGGCGGTGAAACATCTTCTACGTATTCAGACCCAAGCAGAGTAAGCCATGTTGATTTTCACTCATTCGCATTTGATCCTACCAACCCCAACCGATTTGTTGTAGGTAATGATGGAGGCCTGCAGGTTTGTTCTAACATAGCAGCAACCACTGTCAGTTGGGCAAACTTTGCCAATATGTATCAGACATACCAGTATTATCATGTTGCCATTGACCCTACACCCGGATCATTGGTATTCGCAGGAGGTGCACAAGATAATTCCACCAGCTACCGCGATGCAAGAGGATTGCTTGCAAATGTTTTACCGGATGTTAATGACCACTACACTTTAATCGGTGGTGATGGCTGTGCCGTTGGTATGAATGCCGGCACTTCATCACTCCAACTTCTTTATGGTGCGGCACAGGAAGGTGCATTATTTCGCCAGCGCATCAGCCGAACAAACCAAAATAGCACCTTCATTGCCCCTAATGCCGCCGACGTAGGCGAATTTGTTACCTACTTCCATTTAGACCCGTATAATACTGAAACGCTCTATTACACCAGCTTCAACGAATTATACAGAACAAACTCAGCATCTACTGTAAGCCCTAGTACAGGATGGACCAATATGATTGGTGTAGGCAATTCAGTGGGAACATCTCCCAGCATCTTTGCCCTGGCCACCTCTCATGGTCCTTATGCAAATGAAAATAGCCATTTGTTCATCGGCACTTCTAACGGGCGCATCTATCGTTTATCTGACCCCCGTAATGCCGGATCACTCACTACCCCCCAAAACATCTCGCCTATTAACGGTATGACTGCCTCTTCTCTGGTTCGCCAGATTGCAGTTAATCCACGTAATCCCGATACTGTTATGGCAGTAGTTTCCAACTATGGAGTCGCAAGTGCATTCTGGACAGGCAACGCAACAAGTCCTTCCCCCACCTGGCAACTTGTAGAAGGAAATATTGCACTTCCTTCTTTCCGCAGCTGTGCCATCGTTGTTACACCCACCGGGGTTGAATATTATGTAGGAACTTCCGTCGGACTTTTCAGCACCACAAGTATTAATGGTGCAAATACAAACTGGACATTGGAAGGCCCTCCGGTGATGCAAGGAGCCATCATCAGTGATCTTGCTCTAAGAGCATCCGACAATACCCTGTTGATTGGTACGCATGGTAAC
>JBIIPV010000155.1:0-3965 GCA_044342435.1 Lacibacter sp.
AAGAAGCAATTGCATCACTTGAAAACCACAATACAGAAGTGATCAGCAGTGTAGAAATCAAAATAGAACTGAAGGCAGTATTATAGACTTTCTTTTCCGGTTCTTGTTGTATAAAGCGGAAGTAAGCAGTTTCGAGTCCGTATGTAAAAACGATATTCAGAAAAGCTGCGTAAGCAAAAAGGGTGGAGATCTTGCCGTAATCTGCAGAAGCAAAAACAGAAGTAAGCAATGGGGTCAGTAAATAATTGAGGAAGCGGCTCAGGATATTACTGGCTCCGTACCAGGCCGTTTGTTTTGCCAATGTTTTAATTCCGCTCAAGTTGGTTTATTTGGAGTAAGAATATGATTGTTGCAGTTTCAAAATTCCGCTATATTCGTGAATATTCTTTAAAGTTGATGAAAATCCTAATAGAAAATGCGATGCTTGTAAGAATAGTCCGCAAGTCGGCCAGACCAAGATTCGGGAATAATCAGGTTTCTCATAAATAAAATATTTAATTATATACTCATGCGATCACTTTGCCTTTCACTCGTTGCCATTCTGAGTTCATTCATTTCATTCGGACAATATTTTACTGATATCGAATGGCAAAAACAAAAAATACCGGCGGTACAAACTTCTGTTCCTTACAGCCAGACTATCGCAGAAGATGCAATCAAACTGGAAATGGGTAAATTAGGGTATACGCCAACCAGCGAAAAGGGAGGGCTGTTTTACAAGTCAGTGAAAATTGCGGAAATTGGTCCTGATGCTTACGATATATTGTTTAAAGTACAAAGAAAAGGTCGTCGCGAAAGCGAGTCTGCAGATATTTACTTATCGGTGTCCAGAGGCAATAATAATTATGTACAGCCCAATGACACGGATAGTCTTCCCGCTACCGTTAAAAGGTTTTCCGCTCGATTTGGGCCGTGGACAGAAGCGCAGGCTTTAGAGGTGGAAATTAAAGGCCAGGATGAAAAAGTAAAGTCTGCTCAAAAGAAACTTCAGTCATTAACTGACGAAGGAATTCAGCTGGAGAAGAAATTACAGAAATTACAACAGGACATCATTGATAATAAGCAGTCGGTAGACAAGCAAAGATCTGAAGTGGATATTCAGGCAAAAGCCCTGGAGGCACTGATGAAGAAAAGGAAAAACTAGTTTTTTATTTATTTGCTGAATTTCCATTTTTGCCGGTTTTCTTTTTTTTCAGCATTTCTTTTTTTGGATTCAATTCTTTTCTCTTTTGAAATCTTGCTGGGTTTTGTGGCTATTCTTGCTTTTTTTACAGCCAAGGACCGATTGATCAGCTGATTTATTTTTTTGATGGATTCTTCTTTGTTGGCAAGTTGCGTGCGATGTGTACTGCATCTTACTTTGATCAGGCCTTCTTTTGTGATTTGATGGGATAGTTTTTGAGATAGAATTGTTTTTTCATCTTCTGTAATAAGCCGTGATGCATGTAAATCCCAGCTTACAATAACCATCGTTTCAACCTTGTTCACGTTTTGTCCGCCTGCACCACTGCTTCTCGCAGTTTGAAAGGTCAATTCGGTGCTGATATCTTTTCTCATGTAGAAGAATTAGGAGCTGTAAATTAGCATTTTCAAACTCATTCACCAATGCGTGTAATCATTCAACGCGTAACTGAGGCTTCTGTTTCCATTGACGGAAAACTTTTTTCTTCTATCGGAAACGGCATGCTTGTTTTACTTGGGGTCGGGCAGGAAGATCAAACGGAGGATGTTGACTGGCTTGCCGTAAAAATCAGCCAGCTTCGCATTTTTAATGATGAGCAAGGCGTTATGAACCGTTCAGTTAAAGATACAGGTGGCGAGATGTTGCTGGTGAGTCAGTTTACCTTGCATGCTTCCACTGTAAAAGGAAACCGGCCATCCTATATTCGTGCTGCTCGTCCGGAAATAGCCGTACCGCTTTATGAAGCAATGATCAATAAATTGACTGAACTGACCGGGAAGTCCATACAAACCGGGGTGTTTGGTGCTGATATGCAGGTTGAATTGGTGAATGATGGTCCGGTGACTATTTTTATAGATTCTCGAAATAAAGAATAAAGTAAAATATTTATTATGGCAGATGAGATGAATGGTTTTCCTGAAAGCCTGACGATTCGCGATGCACAGACTCAGGTAGATCACTGGATACGTACAGTTGGTGTTCGATACTTTAGCGAACTTACAAATCTGGGTATTTTGATGGAGGAAGTCGGAGAACTTTCCAGATTGATGGTGCGTATTTATGGCGATCAATCATTTAAAGAAAGCGACAAGCAAAAAGCATTGAGCGATGAGCTTACCGATGTTTTATGGGTCATCATCTGCCTGGCTAACCAAACCGGAGTGGATCTCACAACTGCTTTTGCAGAGAATATGAAAAAGAAGACCGAAAGGGATGCTGAGAGGCACCAGAATAATCTGAAGTTAAAATAGCCTCAGCGGGCATCCTATACAGCTCTTCTAAATGGTTTATATTTGCACACTTTCAAAATTGAATTATGTCAACAGCACATTTGTTTGCAAATATTATTTCACATGCCAAGGAGTATGGCTACATTTTCCAGTCTTCCGAAATTTATGACGGACTAAGTGCCGTTTACGATTATGGTCAGTATGGTGCACAACTGAAAAAAAACATCCGTGATGCCTGGTGGAAAAGCATGACCCAGTTTCATGACAATATTGTAGGTATTGATGCTGCCATTTTTATGCATCCCACCACCTGGAGGGCAAGTGGGCATGTAGATAATTTCAGCGACCCGATGATTGACAACAAAGACAGTAAAAAAAGATACCGGGTTGATCATCTCATTGAAGCGCATGCAGAAAAACTCAGCGAGTCAGAAGGAGCATCTTTAATTGCTAAAATGGAGCAATTGTTGGCGGCTGATGATTTATCAGGAATCAAACAACTCATAGATGAAAATAAAATTGTTTGTACTTCGAGTGGTACCTGCAACTGGACGGATGTGCGTCAGTTTAATCTGATGTTCCAGACAGAATTCGGAGCAGTTTCATCCTCTGAAGATGGAGATAATATTGTTTACCTGCGGCCTGAAACCGCACAGGGAATTTTTGTGAATTTTCTCAATGTGCAGAAAACAGGCAGAATGAAAATTCCTTTTGGTATTGCGCAGACAGGCAAGGCTTTTCGGAATGAAATAGTTGCACGTCAGTTTATTTTTCGTATGCGTGAATTTGAACAGATGGAGATGCAGTTTTTCGTTCGTCCCGGCACAGAGTTGACTTGGTACGAGTATTGGAAAGAGGAAAGAATGAAATGGCATCAGTCTATTGGGATTCCGGCCGATAAACTCAGGTATCACAATCACATTAAGCTGGCACATTATGCCAATGCGGCGCTTGATATTGAATTTGAGTTTCCTTTTGGCTGGAAAGAATTGGAAGGGATTCATTCAAGAACTGATTATGATCTTCGTCGCCATCAGGAATTCAGCAAAAAGAAAATTCAATATTTCGACCATGAATTGAATGCTGATGGGAAGCCTTACGGAAATTATATACCATATGTGGTAGAAACTTCAGTAGGGTTGGATCGTTTGGTACTTACCATACTCAGCTTGTCTTACAAGGAGGAGATTGTTCCTACTTCGGAAGAAGGGAAAACCGATACCCGGACTTATCTGCGAATTCCAGCGTGTATTGCACCTGTGAAGCTGGCTGTGATGCCGCTGGTGAAAAAAGATGGTTTGCCGGAGATAGCACAGCAGTTAGTGGCAGATTGCAGAAAGCATTTTATTTGTCAGTATGATGAGAAAGACAGTATTGGCAAAAGATACCGCAGACAGGATGCTATTGGAACTCCTTTTTGTGTGACGATTGATCATCAAACAAAAGAAGATGGAATGGTGACTGTCAGAGACAGGGATACGTTACAACAACATCGAATTTCATTATCGGAAGTGGTCTCGTTTGTGAAATCAGCTATTGAATCCTGAGTATTT
>JBIIPV010000005.1:0-14678 GCA_044342435.1 Lacibacter sp.
TATCATCAGCGAACCCCTTTATTTAAAACAAGTAGTGAATACCAATAAGTGTCTGATTCAAATTGAAAAAACAGGGGATCAGTTAGTTGTTCATTCGGCGATTGATAACCTGCTGAAGGGTGCCGTTGGACAAGCAGTACAAAATATGAATCTGATGATGGGGATAGATGAAACAGCAGGACTGCAATTAAAAGCTTCTTACTTCTAAAAACCTAATTATGCAATTATTCGATGTTTATCCCATTCAACCAATTACTCCGGTAAAAGCACGCGGCGCGTATGTGTGGGACGAAAAAGGAGATCAGTATCTGGATCTTTACGGAGGACATGCCGTCATCAGTATCGGACATAGCCATCCAAAATGGATTGAAAGAATAGAAGCACAATTAAATAAGATAGCTTTTTATTCCAACTCCGTACGTATTCCCATTCAACAAGAGCTGGCTGAAAAACTGGGACAAGTTTCCGGGAAGCAGGATTATCGTTTGTTTCTCTGCAACAGTGGAGCGGAAGCAAATGAAAACGCATTAAAGCTTGCAAGTTTTCACAACGGAAGAAAATTGGTTGTTGCCTTTTCCGGCTCTTTTCATGGCCGCACTTCACTAGCTGTTAGCGCAACGGATCAGAAAGCATATATCGCTCCGGTAAACCAAACAGAAAACGTACATTTTCTGCCCTTTAATGACATAGATGCCTTGACTGACTTTTTCAGTAAAAACGGAAACCAGATTTCTTCTGTCATTGTTGAGGGAATTCAGGGAGTAGGTGGAATTCGCATTGCAGAGAATGAATTTCTGCAAAGTATACGCTCGCTTTGTGATCAGTACGGCGCACTCTATATTGCCGACAGTGTGCAATGTGGTTACGGACGAAGCGGAAAATTTTTCAGTCACGATTTTGCCGGAATCAATGCCGACATCTATACAATGGCAAAAGGAATGGGCAATGGTTTTCCTGTTGCAGGCATCATCATTGCTCCACATATAGAAGCCAAATATTTTCAACTGGGCACCACTTTCGGTGGCAATCATCTTGCATGTGCTGCTGCTCTTGCCGTACTGGAAGTGATGGAAGAAGAAAAACTTATGGGACAGGCGGTGATGACAGGTAAATATCTTCGCGAGGCACTTGAAGAAATTACGGGTATTGCAAATGTTCGCGGAAGAGGATTAATGATTGGGTTTGATTTGGAAGAAGAACACAAAGAGCTGAGAAAGACGCTGCTCAATAAACACAAAATATTTACAGGCGAAGCGAAGCCGAACGTAGTGCGATTATTGCCTCCTCTATCGCTGAAGAAAAAAGATGCAGAGATGTTTATCGAAGCTGTTCAGGAAGAGTTGATGACTAAACCCGAAATTATTTCGTAAACCAACAATATAAAGTCAAGCACGTTGAAACAATTTATTTCTGTTCACGATCTGAGATCTTTCTCTGAAGAATCGCTTTCTTCTGCTGTTGAAAGGCAGGTTGAAAAGGCGTTAATGTATAAAGCGAATCCGCATAAAGATCTTACATTGGGAAAAGGAAAAAGAATCGGACTTGTCTTTTTAAATCCGAGTTTACGTACACGACTCAGCACACAAATTGCGGCTGAAAATTTAGGTATGCCGGCGGTCGTGTTTAATGCAGGAACCGAAGGATGGAGCTGGGAGTTTGAGGATGGCGTAGTGATGAATGGCACAACTGTTGAACATATCAAAGATGCAGCACCTGTGCTGGGGTCTTATTTTGATATCCTTGCTTTAAGAACTTTTCCAACATTACAAAACAAAGAGGCAGATTATAGTGAGGATGCATTGAAGAAATTCATTCGATATGCCGGTATACCGGTAATAAGTTTAGAAAGTGCAACACTTCATCCCTTACAATCACTTGCTGATATAATTACTATTCAGGAACATCGATCCATAAAACATAAGCCTAAGGTTGTTCTCACCTGGGCACCTCACATCAAGCCATTGCCGCAATGTGTGGCAAATAGTTTTTCTCAATGGATGACTGCCTGGGGTGAAACAGAATTTATCATCACACATCCTGAGGGATATGAACTTGATGAACAGTTTATGCAGGGAGCAACTATTGAGTATAATCAGCAAAAAGCACTGGAAGGCGCTGATTTTATCTATGTAAAAAATTGGAGCAGTTACAAAGAATATGGAAAGTTGTTAAGCAATGATCCTTCATGGATGCTTACAACAAAAAAACTTGCAGGATGTTCTTCGGCGAAAGTGATGCATTGTTTGCCGGTAAGAAGAAATGTTGAATTGTCAGATGAGGTGCTCGATAGTTCTATGAGTATTGTGACACAACAAGCGGCAAACAGAGTTTGGGCAGCACAAAGCATTTTATCATCAATGTTAAGTTTTAATGGATAATTTATATATCATAAAAATTGGCGGCAATATCATTGACTCACCGGAATTACTCAATGATTTTCTGCTTCGTTTTGCGAAAATAAAAGGAAAAAAATTACTCGTGCATGGTGGCGGTAAACTTGCAACCCGACTCGCTGAAAAACTTGCTATTCCTCAACAATTAATTGAAGGCAGACGAATAACCGATGAAGAAACATTGCGCGTTGTGACGATGGTTTATGCCGGACAAATCAACAAGACGATTGTTGCTAAACTACATTCATATCAGTGCAATGCAATTGGCGTTTCCGGTGCAGATGGAAATCTGATTCTTGCACATAAGAGGAACGCTTCCATTGATTATGGTTATGTGGGAGATATTGATGCGATTAACACATTGCAATTACAAAATCTTCTTGAACAACATGATGCTGTTGTTGTAGCACCGATTACACATAATGGAGAAGGACAACTATTAAATACAAATGCAGATACCATTGCGCAAGAATTGGCCAGGGCATCTTCGTCTTTTGTTGTTACCTCATTGATCTATTGTTTTGAGAAGAAAGGAGTTTTAAGAGATGTGAATGATGAAAATAGTGTGATCAGACAAATCACACCGAATAGTTATTTGCAGTTAAAACAGGAGCAACTGAATGACAAGCCGGTCATTTCAGAGGGGATGATTCCGAAAATTGAGAATGCGCTGAAAGCTGTTGAGCAAGGTGTGGCCCGTGTGATCATCGGACAAGCACAGGAAATTGAATTACTAATCAATGGCAATGCCGGAACCGTTTTAGAAAATGAATAACCGGGAATTATTATATACTAAAGCAGAACAGTGGCTCAAGTCGCTTATTTCCATTCCGTCTTTCAGTACTGAAGAGAACGAAACAGCCACATATATATCCGGTGTTCTTGATCAAGAAGGAATTCAGTCGTATCGTTTGCATAACAATGTATATGCAACCAATTTTTATTTTGATGTTGACAAACCCACCCTTTTGCTCAATTCACATCACGATACCGTAAAACCAAACAAAGGATATACCCGTGATCCTTTTCTGCCTGCTGTAGAAGATGGAAAATTATTTGGACTTGGAAGCAATGATGCGGGAGGATGTCTGGTTTCGCTGATGGCCGCATTCATTTATTTTTATCACAAAGAGAATCTTGCCTATAATATAATTTTCGCAGCCACTGCTGAAGAGGAGATAAGTGGAAAAAATGGAGTTGAGCTTTTGCTGCCTCAACTTCAAAAAATTGATTGTGCGATTGTAGGTGAACCAACGCAGATGCAAATGGCTGTTGCTGAAAGAGGTCTACTTGTAGTGGATTGTGTTGCAGAAGGAGTAGCCGGACATGCAGCCAGAGGCGAAGGGATTAATGCGTTATATATTGCTTTGGATGATATTCAGCGATTAAGAAGTCTGAGATTTGAGAAAGAAAGTTTGTTGCTTGGTTCAAATAGAATTACAACCACTGTGATAGAAACACCCAATAAGCAGCACAATGTCGTTCCTTCCGAGTGCCGTTTTGTTCTTGATATCAGGGTGAATGAACAAACATCTTTTGATGAAATTTTGAATTTGCTTTCACAAAACATGAAAAGCAGGTTTGAACCGCGCTCTTTGCGCATGCAACCTTCTTTCATCGCCCTTGAGCATCCGTTGGTAAAAGCAGGACTGCAACTTGGTAAGTCTTATTACGGCTCACCCACTACCAGTGATGTTGCGTTGATGCCTTTCCCTGCGTTGAAGATGGGCCCGGGTGACAGCGCGAGAAGTCATACGGCAGACGAATTTATTTTTATAAAAGAATTAAAACAGGGAGTGGAAGAATATATCGCATTGCTACAAACCCTTTTCAACCAATAAGAACCAATCAACAACCTTTGTATGAAACTTTGGAACAAATCTAATACAACAACAGCCGAATCGGTGGAACGATTTACGGTTGGGCGCGACCGGGAGTTTGATTTACTACTTGCCCGCTTTGATGTAGAAGGATCCATTGCGCATGTGGCGATGTTAGGGGAAGTAGGGTTGATGACCAAAGAAGAGGTCACGATTTCAGTTGAAGGATTGAAGAAGATTCTTAAAAAGATAGAAGAAGGTTTGTTTCAGATAGATGAAGGAGTGGAAGATGTTCATTCGCAAGTGGAGTTTATGTTAACGGAAATGATTGGGGAGACCGGAAAAAAAATTCATACCGGCCGAAGCAGGAACGACCAGGTTGCAACAGATATCAAGTTGTTTCTAAGAGCTCAGATCAAAGAGATAGTTGAAAAAGTAAAAATATTTTTTGATGTACTTCTGGAGCAAAGTGAAAAGCATCGCAAAAAATTAATTCCCGGTTATACCCATCTTCAGCTTGCGATGCCTTCTTCCGCCGGTTTGTGGATGAGTGCTTATGCAGAAAGCCTGATCGATGATCTGGAAATGCTGGCCTCATCATTTCGGATTGTCAACAAAAATCCGCTGGGAAGTGGTGCCGGATACGGGTCCTCCCTTCCACTTAACAGAACACTTACGACGGAGCTTTTATCATTTTCAACTTTGAATTACAACAGCGTTTATGCGCAAATGACCAGAGGAAAATGTGAAAAAGCGGTTGCTTTCGGACTGGCATCGATCTCAGCAACGCTTAGTAAACTCAGTATGGATTGTTGTTTGTATTTGAATCAAAACTTTGGATTTATTTCTTTTCCTGACGAACTCACCACAGGCAGCAGTATTATGCCACACAAAAAAAACCCGGATGTATTTGAGTTGATCAGAGCGAAGTGCAATCGTATACAAGCTGTTCCCAATGAGCTAACTCTTCTTATCAATAATCTTCCGTCGGGTTACCATCGTGATTTGCAATTAACCAAGGAAATTCTTTTCCCGGCAATCAGTGATCTAAAGGACTGTTTGGAGATGATTGCGCTTATGTTTAATAATATTGAAGTGAATGAGGATTTATTAAAAGAGGAGAAATACAAATACCTGTTTAGTGTAGATGCCGTGAATCAGTTGGTTCAACAAGGTGTTTATTTTAGGGATGCGTATAGGCAGGTTGGGGATGACATAGAAAAAGGAACTTTTCATGCTCCGAATCCGGAACTAGAAAAAGAAGATTGGCACGAAGGAAGTATTGGGCGTTTATGTTTAAAGGAAATTTCTGAGCAGATGAATAATACCATCAGCCGGTTCCAATAAAAAACTCCGGCGGTTGCCGGAGTAAGTTTGTTTGTCGCTGAAACAACAACTAACCCACCATTTTTTTCAATCGGCGGAATTGTTGTCGCTGGGGAGACTCAAACGATTCGAACAGCTGTTCGAACAGGGAGCGAAAAACCCTAGCCAGCGAAAAAGATCTGTTAGAGGTTACGGTTGCTCTCATAACAATTGGATTTAATACAATAAAGTTAAATTTACTAATTCCAAAAGTCAAGAGCAAAAACACGAAGGAAAATTCGAAAAAAATACAGGGTTTTATCTAGGAAAGACTACTTTTTCTTTCTCTAAATATCCATGCTGAAAGGGGATCGTGCCCAGCGATTCTTTGTGCCTTAAGCCCTTTGCGTGAAACATAATTTGTCTGTAAGTCCGGGTGGCCATAAGACCGGAAAACCTGTTTGAAGATAACGGGTTATTTTTTCGTCAGCGAGCTAGACCAAGTGCCGCTTACCGGTATCCCGGATACATTTCCTGAAATATTACCTGACTCATTCAATGTTGTTCCGCTGAGTGTGCCCGTGCCGGTAAAAGTGATGGTTCCTGGAGGATTGGTAGAAGTTTCCGTAAAAGGGATATACGTGTAAGTATTTCCGCTGACAACCGCTTTTTGAGTATCATCTATAATAATCTGATTTGGATTTGTATCGTCTTTTTTAATGGTATGTGTGAGGTCATCCGTATCCGTAAAATTTGCAGCAGGAACGGTGATGGTAATTGTTCCGGACCACTCTCCTATAAATTTTTCCCTCGGATCAACAGCTACTTTTTCTTTTGTACAAGCGGCAAAAAGACCGAAAAAAGCGAATACCAGCAATAATTGAAAAGATTTTCTCATAGATAACAAATGTTTATTTTGAAATTAAAATTAATACATGCCGCGATTCTAAAAATATTTCCCCCCGATTCATTTGCAATATTGTTGCAAAATAGTTTTAATTTTACAAGCTTATGGGTTTTCGGATAAACTGGTCGGCTCTTGGTGTCAGCGCTTCTCTTATATGTGCTATTCATTGCGCATTGATGCCCTTATTGGTCACAAGTCTCCCTCTTTTTGGCGTGAATCTGATTGAAAATATCTGGGTGGAGATTTCTTTGCTGCTCTTTGCCTTTGTTGTTGGTTTTTACTCTTTATGGCATGGTTACAGAAAGCATCATCACAGGGTTGTTACGCTCATTATTTTTTCGATAGGAATTACTTTGTTTGTTGTTCATCAGTTTGTAGAAGTACCCTATTATGGATTCACACTGATACTGCCGGGAGTAATTGCTGTTTTAACTGCACATTATCTCAATTACCAATTATGCAGAAAAGCCAATCATTGTCATGCTTCTGATTGTAATCATGAATAAGTGGTTTGGTGCTATTTGAATACTATTTAATGATCATGTATGACACCGTTAAGATGGTTCAGATATACGGGAATTGCTGAAGGAATTTCTTTTCTCGTATTGTTACTGATAGCTATGCCACTGAAATATTTCATGGACTGGCCTTTGGCAGTAAAATATACCGGATGGGCCCATGGCGTATTATTTGTTTTATATGTTGCCATGGCGTATTACATAAAAGAAACCCGCAACTGGCCGCTGAAAAGATTTGTAATTGCTTTTTTAGCTGCCTGGCTGCCTTTGGGGACGTTCGTTTTCGACAGAGAATTAAGAAAAGAGGAAGGGTCTTTATAGATATTGATCTTATCCTTCTTTCCCTTTTTCACCCACAAACCACTGCTCTTTATTTTTAAACAGCACATTAAAAGTGGTGAGTGATCCATAACAACGGGTAATATACTGCTGGATGTTTACTTTTTCTTCATCTGATAGATTCTTTGAACTGTTGATGTTTTGCTCCAATACCCGAAGACGATCGCGCAGCATCACAATTTTGTGAAAGAAATCCTCAATTGGAATTTCCTTGCCTTTTAACGAAGGATCTGCAGGCTGAAGAATCATTTTCCCTTTTTGCCAGCGGTCACCCAGAGGAACATTCTCACTAACGCCACCCCATAAACGAAGAATACGGAGCAGGCTTTTTTCAATGTCGCTGTGGGTTTCTATTTCTTCTGTTACATTTTCCGGGATGATTTCTTCCAGTTGCGTATCAGTTTTTTCAATCTCTTTTACGCCATTGTTTATAAACGAAATCAGATAAGACGCATAGCGAATGCCCACAATTACCCCGGGGCCAAAACGGGTGTGCTGAAGCCGGGTTCCAATTCCAAGTACTGTTTGGTCCATGTGAAAAATTTGAATAAAAATAAGGCTTTGTTTATCAACTTTTCTCTTTGCCGGATGAGTTTTGGGTGCAATACTCCTCCGAAGAGTCTAACTTTGCAAAAGGAATAAAATGTTATGTCTAAAAAGCTGGTTGTCTATTCAGTATTCTTTGTCCTTCTAGTGGGTGGATTTTTCATCGCATTATATGGAGACAATGATATGTGGAGGAAAAAATTACCCAGGATCAATGAGGTAAAGCCTTTTGAGTTTGTGAATCAGCTGGGTGATACCATCACCAACAGACATGTAGCGGGCAAAGTGCAGGTGGTTGAGTTTTTTTTCACAACCTGTAAAGGTATTTGTCCGAAGATGAATGCCAGCATGGAGCAAATCGCAAAGGAGTTTGGTGCGGAGGAGAATTTAATTTTCCTGAGTTATACGGTTGATCCGGAGACGGATTCCATTGGCCGGCTGAAGCGTTACGCCGACTCCCTCAAAATAAACCCTTCACGCTGGTGGCTGCTAACAGGCAGCAAGGAAAAACTATACGAAGCGGCACGTAAAAGTTACCTGCTCGATAACCAGCAGGATGAAACAGCAGCCATCGAAGAACAATTTATACATACCCAATTATTTGCATTGGTGGATAAACAGGGGTATGTACGCGGCATTTATGATGCGCTTGATAAAAATGAGTTGAAAAAATTATCTGAAGATATTCCCGGTATTCTGAGAGAATCATACAATGGTCCGCGTTTTGTGAATGGTATTTTTCAGAATAATCCGAATTGATTAAATTGCTATTATGCAAACTGAGATTCGAGATTTACTTAAAAAATATCAGCTTAGTGTAACTGAAAGCCGGCAGCGCATACTTGATTTGTTTTTAAGAAGCAGCGGAGCACTCTCCCATTCAGATATCGAAAAAAAAATTGCAGACGGCATCGACAGGGTCACGATTTACAGAACATTACAGGCATTTGAAGAAAAAGGAATTATTCATAACATTCCTTCTTCCGACAACACGATCAAATATGCATTATGTAAAGATGATTGCGCGGAAGGCCATCATCATGACAACCATGTACATTTCGTTTGTGATAACTGCTATAAAACCATCTGCCTGGATGATGTGCATGTGCCCGAGGTAAAATTGCCCAAAGGGTTTTCTCCCAGAGAATCAAATATGGTTGTCAGCGGAGTTTGCAGTGAATGCTTATAATACTCCGCTTGGTTTGGGGGTTTATCACATCCCATACTCGCTTAAAAACTTGATACGCATCAGCTTTAACTGTTCCCAGCTGTAATTGCCGTCTTCCAGTTCCTGCAGGGCAATACGGAGATCGCTGGTTGTACATCCTTTGAAATATTCAATAATTTCTTCCTGTTCGTATTCATCGAGCCATTCATTCAACGCATAATCAAGACGAAGTTTAGTGCCACTGGCCGCTATGGTTTCCATTTCCTCGAGCATCTCATCCATTCTCCACCCTTTTGTTTTGGCAATTGTTTCGAGGGGGATTCGTTTATCGACATTCTGAATGATGAAAACTTTATCGCCACTTTTATTAACCACGCTTTTCATCACAAATTCTTCCGCCTTTTCAATCTCATTCTCTTCTACGTATTGGGCAATCATTTCTATAAACGGCTTTCCGTAACGCAACGCTTTTCCTTTGCTAACACCCTGACACTTCTCCAACTCAGTCAGTGTTGTCGGATAAAGCGTGGCCATATCCTGCAGAGAATTTTCAAGAAAGATAACAAAAGGCGGCAGCGATTTTTTCTTCGCTTCCTTTTGTCTTAAATCTTTCAGCATCTCAAATAATTTTTCATCAGCAGCAGCTGCTCCGCCTGCACTTTCTCCGGATTCTTCATCATCCTCATTTGCCTCTTCGTACAGGTTGTTCAGAACAATTGGGAATGATTTTGGTTTTTTGAGAAACGCTTCTCCTGCTTGTGTCAATTTCAACAAACCATATTCTTCAATGTCTTTTTGCAATAATCCGTTGAGTAACATTTGCCGAATCAACGAATTCCAGAAATGTTCGGGCTGGTGATTTCCGTTTCCAAACACAGAAAGTTCATCGTGGCGATACATCTTGTTCTGTGATGTCAGCTTTCCAATGAGTATCGGAATTACATATTCAGTAGGGAAACGTCCATCGAGTGCGAGGATAGCTTTAAGCACTGTCACTGTTTCTTCTTTTGCTTCAATTTTTTCTTTAGGATGAAGACAGTTATCGCATCCACCACAATTATCTTTTGGGTACACTTCACCAAAATAATGCATCAGAATTTGCCGGCGGCAAACAGAACTTTCCGCAAATGCAACTGTTTCCTGAATTAACTGAGCGCCCACTTCTCTTTCGCTAAGCGGCTTATCGCGCATTAAGTGTTCGAGTTTGCTTACATCTTTATGAGAATAGTATAATATACATTTCCCTTCCATGCCATCTCTTCCTGCACGTCCGGTTTCCTGATAATAATTTTCAATGCTCTTTGGAATATTAAAGTGAATCACAAATCGAATATCTGGCTTATCAATCCCCATCCCGAAAGCGATGGTTGCAACGATTACCTGTACATCTTCATTCAGAAACTGATCCTGCCTTTCTGCTCTTAATTTGCTGTCGAGCCCGGCATGATAAGCAACTGCTTTGATTCTATTCGCCATCAGCAGGTCGGCAAGCTCTTCTGTTGTTTTACGGTTCAGTGTGTAGATGATGCCGCTTTTCCCTTTGTTTTGGGAAATAAACTTCACAATACTTTTAACTGTGTGCTCTTTTTTAATTTTCGGCTGAATCTCGTAGTGAAGATTGGTGCGATTAAAAGAAGATATGAAAATATCCGGGTTTCTTAATCCGAGATTTTTTACAATATCACTTTGCACTTTTGGAGTTGCCGTTGCTGTTAATGCAATCACGGGGATGTCCGGATTAATCTGATCCATCATTTCGCGCAGGCGTCTGTATTCCGGGCGGAAATCATGTCCCCATTCGCTGATACAATGTGCTTCATCAACGGCGAAAAAAGATATTTTAAGGCCGGAAAAGAATTCAATATTTTCTTCTTTGGTGAGGGTTTCAGGCGCGACATAGAGCATTTTGGTACGTCCGCTTGTGAGGTCATCGTGGACAACGCGGGTTTCTTTTTTCGACAAAGTAGAATTTAAAAAATGCGCTACATCGTCTTTGCTGCTATAACCTCTTACCAGGTCAACCTGGTTCTTCATTAATGCGATAAGGGGACTCACGATGATGGCTACTCCTTCGCTGACAAGTGCCGGCAGTTGATAACAAAGACTTTTACCTCCCCCCGTAGGCATGATTACAAAAGTGTCGCGGCCTGAAAGCAAGTTTCTGATTACCTGCTCTTGGGTTCCTTTAAACGCATCAAAACCGAAATGGGCATGAAGGGATTGATATAGAAAATCAGATGATTTATCAATGGGGGAACGCTGACTGATTGTTGAATTATTCTTATCGGATATCTCAACTTTTTTTGTGCGCGTCGTAGTGCTTGTTGTTTTTTTCTTAACGGTACTCATTCCGGTCTCCTCTTTGTTTTGGTTTTAAACTCCTCAAATCGACAAGATGTCGAAAATTCTGCCACTTCAACCGAGCGGACATTTTGAAAGGGCAACGAAGGTAAAAAAATTAGCCCCAGCTACCATTTGTTAATCTATAAAATAGTGCTAAAAATGGATGGTTTACTGAATTTACATCTTTTAATCAGGATTATTGAGTAAAAGGATGGAAAATTTGGAGGCTTTTCCTGCCTTTTTCTGTGTATTTAAAGTAGGTTTGCCGTCTGATGAAAGCGAGGAACCCGACCGAGGCGGCCAAAGAAACCATACTGCTTGAGGCTGAAGCAGTTAGGCAGCTTGCCTCCCTGATAACTGATGATTTCTCACGCGCTGTAACAACGATTATAGACGCGAAAGGGAGACTTATAGTTAGTGGGATCGGGAAAAGTGCGGTCATTGCCCAGAAGTTGGTTGCCACCCTGAATTCAACCGGCACACCTTCTGCTTACTTACATGCAGCCGATGCAATACATGGTGATCTTGGAATGATTCTGAAGGATGATGTGGTGCTGATTATCAGCAAAAGCGGAGATACACCCGAGATCAAACTTTTGACACAACTCATCAAAAATTTTGGCAATCATCTCATTGCGATGGTGGGGAACTTGTCGTCATATCTGGCGCTACAGGCGGATATTGTTTTGAATACAACAGTAAGCCAGGAGGCTTGCCCCAACAACTTAGCACCTACTAGCAGCACAACCGCACAGATGGTGATGGGAGATGCGCTTGCAGTCGCATTGATGGAACAGAGGGGTTTTACAAGTGCCGATTTTGCCAAGTTTCACCCGGGGGGAGCGCTGGGTAAAAAGCTATATCTCCGGGTGGCAGATTTATATATACAAAATGAAAAACCTGTAGTTGCACCAGATACCATTTTAAAGGGGGTGATTCTTGAAATTTCAAAAAGGCGTCTTGGCATGACGGCTGTAGTGAATGAAAATGAAGAGTTGTTGGGGATTATCACTGATGGTGATCTCAGAAGAATGCTTGAAAAAACCACCTCGCTCGAAGAAATGAGAGCTGAACAAATCATGACCCCTCACCCGAAAGCAATCAATGCAGATGCGCCTGCTATTGATGCGATGGAACTGATGCGTATAAATAACATTACACAACTTCCGGTAGTCGTTGACAATCGTTACGCCGGAGTTATACACCTGCACGATCTGATCAGAGAAGGCATTCTCTGATAGCAGGAAAAAATATGGATATATGACAAAGCCAAATTCAACAACAAATACCCCGCATTCAAATTATTATGTCGCCATTATGGCTGGAGGGATAGGAAGTCGGTTCTGGCCAATGAGCCGCACATCATATCCCAAGCAATTTCTCGATATTTTACATACCGGAAGAACTTTGATTCAATCAACTTATGATCGTTTTCGACAGTTTATTCCGGAGGAAAATATTTATGTGGTCACTGCTGTGGAATACACGGAAATAGTAAAAGAACAATTACCGGCGCTTTCTCCGAAAAATATTTTAAGTGAACCTTCACGAAAGAATACAGCTCCTTGTATAGCGTATATTTCCCACAAGCTGCATCTGATCAATCCGAATGCCTTGCTGATTTGCGCTCCCGCAGATCACATCATCCTCGACAGCCCTGCCTTCACAAAAGTTTGTCTGGACGCTTTTGAGTTTGTCGGACATATCAATGCGCTTGTTACACTTGGCATTAAGCCTACTTACCCCAACACTGGTTACGGATATATCCAGCAGGAGCCGATGCCTGTTGCTGACAATATTTTTAAAGTAAAAACTTTCACGGAAAAACCGAACCTGGAACTGGCTAAAACATTTCTTGCGAGCGGTGACTTTTTGTGGAATGCCGGAATTTTCCTTTGGAGTCTGAAAAGTATCCTCAAATCATTTGAAATGTACTTGCCTGAAATGAATGAATTGTTTGAGGCAGAGAAAACACTTTTCAATACATCTCAGGAACAGGAAGCAATTGAGCGCATTTATCCTCAATGCACCAATATTTCGATCGATTATGGCATCATGGAAAAAGCCGACAATGTCTATATCCTTCCTTCTTCATTTGGCTGGAGCGACCTTGGAACATGGAACAGCGCCTGGGAAAACATGGAGAAGGATTATTTTGGAAACGCAGTTGCCGGTAAAAATGTGATGATCATTGACGCAACCAGAAATGTTGTTCATGCCCAGGATCATAAACTGGTTTTATTACAGGGACTTGATGATTTTATTGTTGTTGATACGCAGGATGTATTACTTATATGTAAAAAAGACAAAGAGCAGGAGATTAAGGATTATGTAGGAGAAGTGAAAAGAAAGAAAGGGGATAAGTACTTATAATCTCCGGCTCTGCCGATGGGAATGAAAAAGTTGATTCGTTTAGTCGTTTAGGGTTTAGAGGTTTAGTTTAGGAATTTTGGGAGAAAGAAAAACCCGTAATCCGCCCGCTTCGCAGTCGGACTTCGCTCGTAACTTTTAAATATGAACTACCCATAACGGAGGCAATAACTAGAAAGCTCAAACTTAAAACTTAAAAGTAAGAGAATAAGTGAAAATGAGATTCAGTATTTTACTTTCACCTTTTAACTTTTCAGTTTCCCCTTTTTTATTAGGGCATAACATATGACCATTAAAAAACAATAACTATTAACATATGAAAGGATCTGAATTAAAAAATATACTTATTCTGGTATTATGCGTTGCCTTGGGGGTATTGATCACTCTTATTGTAGTGAATCAGAAAAAAGAAAAAACAAAGCCGGAAGAAAATGCTGTGAATACAAAAAACGAGGACAATAAGAATAATCGGATAAGTGATAAGACTGATGACAAAACTGTTGAGTCGGAAAATAAAAACAAGAAAGAGCCTGTAAAACCGAAGATTGAAACGCTTTACGAAGCAGAAGTATATGATGCGTATCATGTTTTTTTGGATGCCTGGAACCGGAAAGACTACAAAGTTCAGGCCAATATGATCGCTTCTGATTTTATTTATCAGGATGATCAACAAACCCAAAACAGAAGTGCTTATCTGGAAAATAAAAGAAAGCGGTTTGGCGATTACAACTGGATATCTGTTGACGCTTCAGGAGAAAAAGTCACCCTAAAGGGCAATGCCGGATCTATTACTTACTACCAGCATTATGATTCTCCTACTTATGAAAGCTGGGGTTACAACACCATTTATTTCAGGAAGACAAATGGAAAGGTTGAAATAATAAAAGAAGTATTCAGGCCTACAGAAAGAAGAAAAAAATAAGCAACAACATTTAGGTTTCGAATTTATTCTCGGAAAACACGCTAGGG
>JBIIPV010000284.1:0-2635 GCA_044342435.1 Lacibacter sp.
CTTGCATCGAAGTAATTGTTTAGGGACTGTGTCCAACTTCTGAAAACTGAATTGTCCGGACGTGTAATTAACCATTCAGCCGTAGTTGCAGGTTGTTGGTCGGCGTAGTATGCTGTAAAATAAACAGTTTGCCCTTGTACCACCTCCTGAACTTCATAACTAACTTCAGGAATTGGACAAGTATTAAAAACAGTTTTCGCCGACTGCGTCTGGATCCTTACGATGCGTGGTTCATAATATGCAGGCTGAACATCCCACCAGGAAACAGACCCATTAAGCTGGTTACAGGGTCCTGCATAAGGATCAATTAAATTGGCACGGTTGTAAGAAGAAGAACGGTAAACTTCAAAATGAAGGTGGGGTGAAGAAGAGATACCACTACTACCCACGATACCGAGATATTCACCACGCTGCACAGATGTGCCGATCGCCTTTGAAGTGAGAGAATTCTTTTTAAGATGTCCGTACCAACTAACAGAACCGTCATTGTGTCGAATATAGATGGCATTCCACTGGCAATTCGTGCAAAAAGAACAGCTCTGGTCATCATTGCCATCAGCTTTATTCAAGATAATGCCATCTGCGGCAGCAACCACCTCTACCTGGTTTCTCGCCTGCATCAAATTATCAAAAGGCCACAAAAAATAATCGATTCCCTGATGATTGTATCCGCTAGATACATCATAACTGCGGGTTCCGCAATTGAAATCTCGTATCTGATTATTGACATTAACATCATGATCCACATAATTGGATATTCCGTAAAAGGAGGGATAATTATATGCGGATGACTGACGAAGCGGAAAACTTAGTTGTACCTGTGCTGTTCGCATAGGAGGAGGCAATTTGCCTTCGGCCTGAAGGAATTGCTCGACAGAATAAAGCTGCTGCCTGATCTGTTCATATTGCATTTCTGAAAGGCATACCTGCCCGGGATGCCGATATTCACCGCCACCACGAACTGACTCCTGTGCTTTAATATTTGACAAGCACAGAAAAATCACAGGCAAAAAACATATCCATTTACAAGTCATAGTAAAGGTTTTATGAAGATAAGGGAATCCTGAAATAAAAGAAAGGTTTAACATGTTAACCATAAACCTTAGCCAAGATTTGACAAGTCAGGCATGATTAACTTAAACTAAAGGCTTCATTACTGAGAGTTTATCGATTTTGTTACCTTCGCCACCTATGACTGAGAAAATCCTGATCCTCGATTTCGGCTCACAGTATACGCAGCTGATTGCACGTGTTGTTAGAGAACAAAATGTGTATTGCGAAATCATTCCGTTTCATCATGCAATTGAACCCGACGACTCTATAAAGGGAATCATTTTGTCGGGCAGCCCTTTTTCAGTGAATGATGAAAACGCTCCAAATGTTGATGTAAAAAAACTTGCTTCACAAAAACCTGTACTGGGTATATGCTATGGAGCACAGCTAACAGCCCGTCAACTTGGCGGGAAAGTTGAAAAATGTGAGAAAAGAGAATACGGAAGGGCCAATTTGTTCCTAAAGAAAGAAAATATTTTATTAAAAGATACAGGTGCATCTTCTCAAGTGTGGATGAGCCATGGCGACAGCATTCTGAATCTTCCTGAAAATTGCGAGATACTTGCAACAACTGAATCTATTCCGGTTGCCGCTTTCCAATACATCACAAATGAACTTCATCCCATTTACGGATTGCAGTTTCATCCCGAAGTGTATCACTCGTCACAAGGCAAAACAATGCTTGCAAATTTCGTAAAAGAGATATGCGGCTGCAAAGGCGAATGGACACCGGCATCTTTTGTGAAGGAAACAATTGAAAGACTTAAAACTGAGATAGGAGACCGAAAAGTTATTATGGCATTGAGTGGCGGTGTTGACTCAACTGTAGCAGCAACCCTGATTCACCGTGCTGTTGGCAATCACCTACAGGGTATTTTTGTTGACAATGGATTGCTGAGAAAAAACGAATTTGAATCCGTGCTTGAAACTTATGCAGCACTTGGACTAAATGTAAAAGGGGTTGATGCCAAAGAATTATTTCTTTCAAGACTAAAAGGAAAGACTGATCCGGAAGAAAAAAGAAAAATCATTGGATCTTCCTTCATAGAAGTGTTTGAGCAGGAATCAAAACTTATAAAAGACGCATCACTACTTGGACAAGGAACAATCTACCCGGATGTCATTGAAAGTGTTTCCGTACATGGTCCTTCTGTCACCATCAAGTCACATCACAATGTTGGCGGCCTTCCGGATACGATGCAACTCGAACTGGTTGAGCCACTTCGCTTTTTATTTAAAGATGAAGTGAGGAAAGTCGGAGATGAACTTGGAATTCCTGCAAATATGATCTACAGGCATCCTTTCCCCGGGCCTGGTCTTGCAATCAGAATTCTCGGTGAAGTGAGTGAAGAAAAAACGGAGCTGCTTCAAAATGCAGATCATATATTTATTCATGGTTTAAAGAAAGCAGGGCTATACGACAAAGTATGGCAGGCGGGGGCTATCCTTCTACCTGTGCAAAGTGTAGGAGTAATGGGGGATGAACGAACTTATGAATACACATTAGCACTTCGTGCTGTTACATCTGTTGATGGCATGACAGCGGACTGGGCGCATCTCCCTTATGATTTTCTTGCACAAA
>JBIIPV010000156.1:0-3927 GCA_044342435.1 Lacibacter sp.
CTGACTGCTGGTATTATACTGCACAACCAGTACACCACCTCGCTTTACATAATTCATCAAAACAGGATATGCGTTCCCAAGCCAGCGATGAACATTGTATGCACGAATACCGGTAATCACTGCATCCAACTCATTCAATTTTTCAGGGATCACATCATTTTCTTCGAGAAAAACAACTTCAAACCCCATTGCATTCAAAGCATCCGGCACTTTATCTCCTGCTCCTTTGATATAACCAATCTTCCGACCACTTATCCTCAGATCAACTTTCAAATTATTAATGACAGCCTTATCAAAATATACCATTCGGGGAATATGATCATATACAATTTCATGATAACTGTCGGAAGAAAAATACGAAGTTTCTCCTGCGTCAAGTTCAATCGCACCTTCCTGCTGTTTCTCAGAGATCGAAACAGGCACTTTCACTTCGCTCCCTACTACCAACGTCGTGTCTGTTGTAAATGTCCTCAACAATGAACGATTGGAAATTTCACTGCCCTTCATACCAACACTGAGATTATGAATTTTAAATGCAGAAAATGAACGAACAGAAACGTCTGCTTTTTGATCCGCTTTACCCGCAATCACCACCTTTGGTTCTACTTCCAGGGAGATACGCGGCACAACTACCAGAGGCCAATACAATTCACCTTTAACGGGATCCGTGAATTTATATTGAACTGGTTTCCGAAAATGAATTTCCCTGTTATTAATTACAACTTTAAACAAAGCCTCCATCGATGGATTCGACTCTGCTTTACCTATTAGCAACTGATCCGACACATGAAAAGAACCATTAGGCTCTTTTCCAAGCCAATATGGTTGCGTCAAAGGAAAATCATCCGGCAATATCAAATCAAATTTTTCCTTCAGGGGTAAATCTTTATTAAGACTTTGTTCCTTCCGAATAATAAAAGAAGGTTGTTGAATAAGGCTCACTTCTTTAAACTGAACAGGATATCCAGACCTGTTTATGACTGATGCTTGAAGATGAAGAGAATCGGCTCTGACCGCAAATGGTTCTGAACTACTGCACTCAAAATAAAGTCCTCCGGCCATTTCTATCAACAAGCCGGTTTCTTTGAGCTTCTGATCTCTCCAGTATCCCAGTGGCATGCCATCCAGAAGATTATATAATTCAACCAACGAAGGCATAGAAGCAGAGGGATTATCAAAACGATATTCCTTCTCTATCTTCTTCATCAATCCCTCAATTATATTCCCACCGGGCACACGATTCCATGTTGTATTAATCCCTTCCATGATATCCGAAGTCCATGTTTCTCCGGCAACGCCTGTAAAGTATTCCCATTGCTGGCCCCGCTGACGCGGCACACCAAATCCCTGGCTTTTATGCTGACTCCTGCTTTCGCTGGCAATTTCACCGTAACTCTTTCCTAATAAGGCATTATATCCGCCTACATCTATCCGAAACTGATCCGTACCAATGGTATTACTGCTTCCGAAATTATATGTATTCCAGACCAGCCTTTTTGCTTTCCAGGGTCGAACACCATACCTAAACTGATCAGCAAATCGTCCTGAATCAGCAGCAGCCTCATAAGCCTCACGGGCAAGCACAGCCGAAGCTGAGTGGTGACCATGGCCGGCCCTGTTATCAGGCGGGAAACGGGTGATGATGATATCAGGTTGAAACTGACGGATCATCCACACCACATCCGATAATATTTTTTCTTTATCCCACATTCTTAACGCTTCCTCCGTTGTTTTTGAATAGCCAAAATCATAAGCACGTGTAAAAAATTGCTCTGCCCCATCAATACGCCTCGCAGCAAGCAATTCCTGCGTTCTGATTAACCCGAGTTCAATTCCCTGTTCCTGCCCAATCAGATTTTGTCCACCGTCACCACGTGTTAAACTAAGATATCCTGTACGATACATCCTGTCTTTTGCGAGAAAAGCAAGCAATCTGGTATTTTCATCATCCGGATGCGCTGCTATGTACAAAACAGAACCTGTTACCTGTAGTTTACGAATTGCATGAAATATCTCTGCACTGTTCATGCTGACTGGAGTCTGGGCAGACAGCAGATTGGAACATAGGCTTACAAAAAACAATAAAAGAATCACTCGCATAATGACAACTTTCTCTCCGTAAATTAAAATTTATTCTTAATCGCCTGACTGACTAACGACATATCAATCAAACATCAAGGCATTACAAAGCATTAATTTTCCGTTTTGCCAGAAACTTCTAAACAACACATCATCAGTGAGGTAAACTATTTTTCCATTCCCCAATAATTGTTCTCCGAACAAAAGGCCATCCTGAATTTTTGATTTGAGGTTTGAACCAACAAAACCGGAACGCAATGCTCCTTTTTTAATCACCCCAACATTCCATCCATTCTCTTTGATCAATTCAAACAAACGACCATCTTGCTTTAAGGTAAAATATGTTTTGCCATAACCAAATGCAAGAGGATGGGTTTGATCCAACTCAACCTGATATACAGAACCTGCTGTCATGTCTTTTAACTCATCCCTTTCTCTGTTTTCATACGTCTTGAGTAAGGATTCAAAATTTTCATTCTTATCTGTATTCGTTTCATTTTTCTTCAACTTCAGCCCCCAATCTAACCTCGACAATGCTATTGTTCCTCCATCAATAGCAATAATTTTTCCGCCCCGATCTACCCAGCTTCTTAACTTTTCAGATTGTTCTTTATCATTCAAAAAGCCATACCATCCATCAGACATAATTATCACATCCGTGTTTTCCCAGTTTATTCTTTGAAAGTCACTTGTATTAACCAGGGTAACCGGGTATTCAAGCTCCTGATCAAAAAAGTGCCATACAGCACCGGCAGCATTTGCATTTACACCATCTCCCGTGAGCAATACAACCTGTTTAAAATTCATTTCATGAATGCGATCACTTCCAAGGTCATCTCCTTTTTCAACTAAACCTGTTGTGATTGGCTCTGCAAAAACACCCGCACTGTCACAGGATTCTTTGACAATAGATGCGAGGTTCTCGGCATCATGTTGGTTTCCTGTTTTGAGAATAATGACAGAACCTCTGTCAAATTGCTTTCCGTTCACAACAAATGGCTGTTCATTGTAACGAAGCAATATTCCTTTATTCAATAATAAACCGGCGGCTTTTGCGCTCTGTACCCCCTCCCACCGAATCACATAACCATACACATCTTCACCTGTATTTTGCGGCAAAGCAGCCAGGTTGTAACTACCCGAACTTTTTATTTTTTGTGTACTGGCATAAGCAGTGAGTCCGTATGCATAAGGCAAACTCCATGCAGTGATATCATAAGTTGCCGAATCTGAAACATAAGTTTGCGGCTCGAATAACACTTTTACCATGGCGCTTCTTGGCTGCAAAACGGACACGACCACATCTTTGGGATTGATTGTAAAATTTTCCTGCTTACCTGTTTGATAATTATAACCCACAGCAGATCCGGAACCTGTTTCATAACGGATGTCATTTACATCGAGAAGATGCAACAACTGACGAATACGTTGATCATCTTCCGTTTTATATTTGATAACAAATGATTTATAATTTCCATATCCTTCCTGAACGGCTTTATTAAAAAATTGACGATACTCTTTAACCAATTTTGTTGCTTGTAATGCACTTAACTCAACAGTACTCATCCCTGTAGTGAAGTGATGATCAATCCGCTGGCGAAGGGTTAAAGAATCTCCGGAAGATGTAAAAGCAGCAAGCCCTGCCCCGATGCCTCCCTGTTCGTATGTCATTCCGATTGCTCCACTATAAATTGGATAAGTATCTCCGTATGAAGGATACAAAAGGTCAAACCGAAGCTTTGTGAAATAGAGCCATCCGTTCTGATCAAAATACTTCGCATGATTTTTTCCAATCATCTGCTGAAACTCTCTTTGCCAGGGTGTAATTACTTCATGGTAAGGTTCAGC
>JBIIPV010000157.1:0-3926 GCA_044342435.1 Lacibacter sp.
TTGAATACCCTCGTATGCGTCAGGCAATCGCTTCACATGTTTCATTCCTCAGGGATATGGGACGTGGTTAATCTAAAAGTATTACTAAAGGCATAGTCATTTCATCGCTTATTACTTGATGTTTTTGTTTTCAGTAAGTAAATAAAAACTTTATCAATTTAAAACTTACGCCTGTTAGTTTACTTTCCTTATATTTGCCGCTCAAATTCTAAACCATGAATTTTCAATTTACAGAAGAACAGCTGATGATTCAGCAAGCAGCCAGGGATTTCGCGATCAACGAATGTTTACCGGGGGTAATAGAAAGAGATGAGCTGCAGAAATTCCCAAAGGAACAAATTGAAAAACTTGCTGATCTGGGTTTTATGGGGATGATGGTGAAGCAGGAATATGGTGGAGCAGGCATGGATACTGTTAGTTACGTGCTTGCTATGGAGGAAATCAGTAAACTTGATGCCAGTGTGAGTGTATGTATGAGTGTGAATAACAGCCTGGTTTGTTATGGTATTCAGGAGTTTGGATCAGAAGATCAAAAGCAGAAATATCTTGTTCCATTGGCTCAGGGTAAAAAAGACAATGAACTTTATATCGGTGCATTTTTGTTGAGTGAGCCGGAGGCGGGGAGTGATGCTACTTCACAACGTACAACTGCTGAAGACAAAGGCGATTATTATCTCTTAAATGGCACCAAAAACTGGATCACAAACGGATCCTCGGCCTCTGTATATCTAGTTATTGCTCAAACTGATCCTGCTAAAGGAAGCAAAGGCATCAATGCTTTTATCGTTGAAAAAAGCTGGCCTGGAGTGAGTGTAGGGGCAAAAGAAAATAAGATGGGAATCAGGGGAAGCGACACGCATAGTATTTCTTTTCAGGATGTGAAAGTGCCAAAAGAAAACAGAATCGGAGTAGATGGTTTTGGATTCACATTTGCAATGAAAACCCTCGCCGGCGGCCGTATCGGTATTGCAGCCCAGGCCTTAGGTATAGCAAGCGGTGCTTATGAATTCTCATTAAAGTATTCCAAGGAACGTAAGGCTTTTGGAAAGGAAATCATGCATCATCAGGCAATTCAGTTTAAACTGGCCGATATGGCTACACGCATCGAAGCATCCCGTCTTCTTTGTTTACGTGCCGCATGGGATAAAGATCAACATCAAGATTATACAATCAGTTCTTCCATGGCCAAAGTTTATTCTTCTGAAACAGCCATGTGGGCGAGTACAGAAGCTGTACAAATTCATGGTGGATATGGTTATGTAAAAGAATTTCACGTGGAAAGATTGATGCGTGATGCAAAAATTACTCAGATTTACGAAGGTACCAGTGAAGTACAGCGGATTGTGATCAGTCGGGGAATATTGAAATAATATTCCGGAACATGGTCGAAGAATCAATTGCTGAATAAATACTGAGAACCTACATTTCTTCAATCAATTTTCTTCTGTAATAAATTCTTGCAGAACGCATTAAATTGCATGCATGTTCGTAAACAGAGATCAGTATTTGGAGTTGTCTTCTTTTCTCAGGGAAAAAAATGTATGTCTTGTTGCTGTTTCAAAAACAAAGCCGGTTGGGGCTATCGAAGAATTATATGCTTTAGGTCACCGCGATTTTGGTGAAAATTATGTGCAGGAACTGCTGGAAAAACAATTGCAACTTCCGAAAGATATTCGCTGGCATTTCATTGGGCATTTACAGACAAACAAGGTGAAACAGATTGTTCCATTTGTGTATATGATACATGGAGTGGACAGCGAAAAACTATTATCAGAAATCCAAAAACAGGCACAGAAATCAGGAAGAATTGTTGATCTGCTATTACAGGTACATATAGCGAGCGAGGAAACCAAATTTGGCCTGGATGAGGAGGAATTATGGAAGATAGCGACACTTGCAAAAGCCAATACATTTCCTGACGTGCGTATCAGAGGCCTGATGGGGATGGCCTCTTTTACAGATAATTTGTCCGTGGTGCATGAAGAATTCAATCATTTAAGGCGGAATTTTGAAGAAATTAGAGGTTTGCTTGATATTCAGGAATTTAATGTTTTATCTATGGGCATGAGCAATGATTACAAAATTGCCATTGAAGAGGGTAGTACCATGGTGCGTATCGGAAGTATGTTGTTTGGTACCAGAGAGCAGATTAAAAAAACTTAACATAACTCAGGTGTTGAATTCAGATTGTACACAAAATGCTGAAAACTGACGAAAATAATATATTAAATACCATTCAGTACTGTATTTTTACAACCAAAATATATCGTTATGACAAATTTTAATAGCCCGGACGCACCCCAAAGTTCCGGACAATCAGCCGGTAAGACAACTGCCATCTATGCAGTTTTGATTTTCTTATTATTGGCTACGCTTGGTTTATTGTTTAAAATATGGTACGATAAAACCGGTAAGGATAAAGAAAATACGGTTCTGAATTCAAAGGTTTTCACCTGTGACAGCAGTAAAAATGTATTACAGGCAGAATATAATTCGACAATTCAGCGTTTGAATGACCTGACTTTAATGAACAAAAGCATGGATAGTCTTGTCAGAGTCAGAAATGGAGAGGTTGAATCAATGAAAAAAAGAATTCAGACGTTGCTGAACAAAGAGAATAAAACAGAAGCTGATCTGGCAGAAACCAAACGTTTAATTGCTCAGTTGAATGGACAGATTACAAGCTATGTGGAACAAATAGCTCAATTGAAAAAAGAAAATACCGAGTTAAAAGGAGAAATCACTGATCTTAATACTGAGAATAATACCTTGAAAGATAACATCCAACAAACAACTCAGGAAAAAGAAGCCGTGGAAGAGAAGCTGGATGAAGCATCCACATTAGTTGCATCGAATATTAGTTTGGTAGCTATTGATGAACGCAGAAATGGCAAACAAGTTGAGCGTGAAAAAGCCCGTAGAGTGGATTTGCTGAAACTTACATTTACCGTGTTTAACCGTGTAGGTAACGATGGTGAAAAGGAATTGTATATCATCATCAAGGATCCTTCCGGTACAGTTGTTTCAAGCTCATCTTTAGGCAGCGGACAGTTCAGCAGCAGAGAATCAGGCACACTCTTATTCACTACTAAGAAATCAATCAACTTTCAGGCAGGGTTATCAGTGCCTGTTACTGTTGACTGGAAGCCCGGTGCAAATTTCACGTCGGGCACATACAAAGTAGAAGTGTATAACAACGGATTTTTAATCGGTTCTGCTTCGAAAACAATGAAATAGAAGATGATTCTATTAAGGTTTTATAAATCAAAAAGGGCTCTTTCGGGAGCCCTTCTGATTTTATATCGCTGTCGATGATTTACGTTTATAAATTTCTGATTTATCTGGTAATTCTTCTTAATTCCCTTTCCGTGTCTCGCTGTTTCATGGTCTCCCTTTTATCGAATAATTTCTTTCCTTTCCCTAGTCCGATCTCAATTTTTGCAAGACTTTTCTCATTAAAGAATATCCGAAGTGGGATAATAGAATATCCCTTTTCTTTCACTTTATCATTCCACTTTTTGATTTCTTTCTTGTTGAGTAGGAGTTTGCGGTCACGTACGGCTTCATGGTTATTGGCTGTGCCGAGTTTATATTCCGCTATATGTAATCCTTTGATGAATAATTCTCCCTGTTGAACGTAACAATAAGCGTCTGCAAAACTTACTTTCCCTTCACGAATAGATTTTACTTCCGTCCCTGCCAGTACCATTCCTGCTACCAGCTTGTCTTCTATCTGATATTCATGAAATGCCGCGCGGTTTTTTATATCCATAACCTGAAAGAAGTGAGAAGCAGAATGTTTAATTCCCGTTTCGGGTTTAGTTTCTCAGCAGCCTGAGTATGGTGGTAAGCTTATTTTTTAGTTCTTTCCGGTCAATGATCATATCCAAAAACCCATGTTCCAGCAAAAATTCACTGCGTTGAAA
>JBIIPV010000006.1:0-14527 GCA_044342435.1 Lacibacter sp.
GCGTTTATGCTTGAAAGAGAAAAACCTCTTGAAGAAGTAATACGTTTTGGTGTTGCTTGCGGATCTGCTGCTACGATGAATGAAGGGACACAGCTTTTTAAAGCAGATGATGTTCATCGATTGTTTCATGAACTACAGAAAGAAAATTAAAGTTGGCTGTTACTTATTTGATATGAGATACTTCTTCTAAAAATCTTCCATACATTTCCTTCCATCCTTTAAAAACAGAATCATCTCCCAGCAGGTGATTATGCGAAACGGTGATCATCGTTCCATTTACCTGTTTGATTTGATCCATATACGTCAGCAATTCTGCATAAGCTTCCTGTGGACTCATTTGTAATTCATAGCAGGAGTTGGCATCCATCCAGCAAAAGGGATGAATACGCAGTAATGTAGTTTCTTCTTTTTCAAGATCATACCATAGAAAAGAACGGGATGTAGAAGCCCTGAATCCATTGACCGTTCCGTACCCCATTGTGTAATCATCCGTGATTCCGGCTTCGATCAACCTGCGATAGTCTTCCGGCAAAAGGCATTTTAAAAAATGAAACCTTGATTTGGTAATTGTCTTGTTACAAATAGATGTCAGTAAATCTTTCTCTATTTGTAATGCCGTTTTGTTCGAATGACTATAAACTGAAGGATGAACAGCGATCTCCGATTTCCTTGATATGTATTTTATCAGTTTGCGAAACTGTTTATTGTAAGGAGAAATATTTTTATCGAGTTCGCTTCTCTGAGGTGCAGTCAGAAAAAAATAAATTGGTTTCAACCGGAAGGCATCGTGTTTTTCATCTAAGAATGAATAGGCGTCGAACGGATCATTTTTTAGTCCGGCTAATACCTGTATTCTTTCAAAAATAGTCTTTGGATTACGAAAAGCGCCGCCAATATTTCTTACAAGTCCTTTCCCTTTATAACTAAACGAGATATCAATATCGTAAGTGGATGTAAAGCTGAATGAAGGTGGATGAATCGCTATCTCCGGAAACACCAATCTTATTTTTTTAAGTAGTAACAATGTCCATTCATCCACTATCGGTCTATGTAAAAAATGATTTCTAAAGGCAATAGAATCTTGGTGAGGGTAACGGCCATACATATCTTCTCTGGAAGAGAAATATTCTTCATATCTGCTGATCAGATAAAAAACAGCAGATAGATAATCAAATCCCAGATCAGATTCATTGCTAAAAAACACCAACAACTCATGAATCGTACTTACGTAAACAATTTGCTGTTGAATGCCGGATTCGTTTAAAAGTCCTTGTGGTTTAATCCAGATTTCCTGTCGAAAAATTCTATTTTCGGAGTAGTTTATTTTTATTTCTTCGCTCTTTTCAAATGCTATTTGGTCATCTGTACAAAGAGGAGTTGTACCTGTTTGTTCACCAAGCCATTCAGCAATATAGCGAAGCCGGGGAGTAATATGCGGTGAATAGATCAGCATGTACCTAACCGGATCTTTTTCTTTCTTTCCATTGCTGGTTAAAACTTTTTTTCGGGAAGGAAATTTCGCCGTGGTTCTTTGTCCACTCCTTCACAAAATGGTTGATGACCCAGGCTTTCATTTTTTGTGAGCCTGCATTCATCAATTTTCTATTGAGGGAAACCTGTTTCCATATTTTCCATGCAACTCGCTCTCCGAAAGAAGCATATCCTTGATCAACTGCTTCTTTTCTATTTTCAAGTAATAATTCGTGCAGGTTGATGCGCACCGGACAAACTTCTGTGCAGTTGCCGCATAACGAGGAAGCATAACTGAGATGTTTGTATTCGTCTAAATCATTTAAGTGAGGTGTGATTACTTTTCCGATGGGGCCGCTGTAGGTAGCGCCATAAGCATGGCCGCCGATGTTTTTATAAACGGGGCATGCATTTAAGCAGGCACCACAACGGATGCAATAAAGACTTTCTCTGGTAACAGGGTTGTCAAGCACTTTTGTGCGACCATTATCAAGCAGAATCACAATCATCTCTTCAGGTCCATCGGTTTCTCCCGGCTGACGAGGCCCGGAAAGAATGCTGTTGTAAACAGTCAGTTGTTGTCCGGTTCCATACGTAGAAAGCAGGGGCCAGAACAAAGCGAGGTCGTTCAGGGTTGGAATCACTTTTTCAATCCCTACAACCACAATATGTGTTTTTGGGAAAGAACAACTGAGTCGACCATTGCCTTCATTCTCCGTAATGGCTACAGCCCCGGAATCTGCAATGATGAAATTGGCTCCGGTAACACCCACTTCTGCCTGAACATATTTTTCACGAAGTAGCTTTCTTGCTGTTAGAGTCAGTTGTTCAGGAGTAGCTTTCGGATCTGTGCCTAATTTCTCGGCAAAGAGCTTTGCAACATCCTCCTTGCTCTTGTGCATAGCCGGAGTAACAATATGATAAGGCGCTTCGCCGTCTAACTGCTGAATATACTCTCCGAGATCAGTTTCAACACTTTCTATATTGTTTTTTTCCAGAAAATCGTTGAGATGAATTTCTTCAGTGACCATGCTTTTGCTTTTCACAAGCGTCTTGCAGTTATTTCTTTTACAGATCTCGAGAATTTCTTCGCATGCTTGTTCACTGTTCTCTGCCCAGATCACTCTTCCCCCTCTGCGGGTAAACTGAAGTTCAAACTCCTCCAGCATCTGATCGAGGGTTTCTAATGCCCTCCACTTGGTGTTTTTAGCACGTTCGCGTGCTGTGAGCAGTTGTGTGAACTGCGCTTTCCCTTCAGGTACTTTCGCATTATACTTGCCAATATTGAAATTAATCGTTTTGCGATGGTTGAGGTCGGCAGCTTTGATACTGCTTTTTTCCATGAATGTATTTACAGTACTGCTCATTTCGAATTTGATTTGGACTGTTCGGAATAATACTGATCTGCGATTTGCGTGAGCACCTCATAGAAGTCTTCTCCGTATTTACGAACCAATGCTTCTTTGATAAAGCGGTAAACGGGGACTTTCAGTGATTGGCCCAGCTCACAGGCCGGACTGCAAAGCGATTCCCTTGGTTCGTAGTTTACATATTCCTGATCTGCTGATTCGCTTTTGGATATTTTCAAAGGGAAAAGATGACAGGACAATGGTTTTTTCCATTTGATCTTTCCTTCATTGTAGGCTTCTTCAAAAGAACATTTGATAACACCCTGCTCATTTGTTGTTGCATATACACAGATGCCATTGTCGAGTGTTGGCGTTACCGTACCAAACTCATCGTGTTGCCAGTAGAACCCTTTTTCTTTTACCATCTGCCTGCTTTCTGCCGGCAATAAGTTTTCTACTACAGGGTATGCATTTTCAATTTCTTTTCTTTCTTCAAACTCCAATGAAGCACCGGCATCTCCTTCAATGCAACAGCCACCTTTGCATTTGATCAGATCACATACAAATTGCTCTTCTGCCACTTCATCGCTGATAAAAACGTTGTCAATGATAATCACCTCGTAATCGTGTTTTCATCAAAGTTAGTGAATTCGTTTTTCGAAAGAACGAAATACGAACATCTACCAACGAATATTGATCAACGATTCGTCCAGCGGAAAGTTTTGATAAAGTGTTCAATATCGCGGTAAAGAAAATCTTCTACCGGTTTGATGGAGTCGTAATTGGGCGTTGCATTAAAATAAAGCGCCCCTCTGATAAAATTTCTTGTGCTGTCAGTCAGATAGAATTGTTTACCGGTTGCCGCATTTCCCCCTACATCAAATAAAAATCCATTTGCATGATCCGCTCCCTGAATGGGTAATTCATCTATGGCATTGGCTTTGATGGAATGTTTGCCGGTGAGACTAAACGCATCATCAACCATTTTTTGGAGACTGGCAGCATCAGTAATATTTTTATAACTGATATGAATTTTTGCATCAAACTGAGGGAAAGACAGATTAATCCAATATGGATTTTCTGCAACATCATCAAAGAAGGTACTGTCTTTTATCACCTGTGCATAAGCAGGATATTCAAATGAATATGGATATTCCGGGCGGTTGAAGAGTTCGTACTTTTTTTCAGGTAATTGAATACGAAAATAGCCTTTGGGGCGTGGTTCCGGGTCAGAATTACATGACAGAATACTGAAGATAGCAGCAAAAAATAAAACAACATTGAGAATTTTCATGCAATTGTAGACGGTGTTGTGATTTTAATTTTTTCTATGCGGTTTGCATTCACTTCCATCACGGTAAAGGTAAATCCTTTGCAGCGAATCATTTCTCCAGCCCTCGGCAGGCGCTCCGCAAGTTCCAGGAGAAGCCCTGCCACTGATTCACTCTCTCCTCTTTCCTTATCAAAATGATCCAGAGAGATCTGCATGATTCGACATGCGTCGTGAATCATTGTTTTGCCTTCAAAAAGATAATTATGTTCATCCAGTCGCACGTTGATCGTTTCTTCTTCATCAAACTCATCTTTGATATCCCCAATGATTTCTTCCAGAATATCTTCCATGGTAATGATTCCGCATGTGCCTCCGAATTCATCTACTACCACTGCAAAGTGGATGTGTTTTTGCTGAAATTCCTGAAGTAAATCCTCAACCGGTTTTTGCTCAGGCACGAAATACGGGGTTCGAATGAGCTGCTGCCAATGGAAAGCCGGAGATTCATCAATATGCGCCACCAGGTCTTTTGTATGAAGAACGCCAACTACTTCATCCAGGTTGGTTTTGTAAACAGGGAACCGACTGTAATGCTGTTCAGTTATCAACGAAATCACCTCTGCGAATGTGGAGGTATATTCAATACCTGCCACATCAAGGCGCGAGCGCATAACTTGTTTGACAACGGTATTCCCAAATTGCTGAATGCCTTTCAATATTTTTTTCTCTTCGGAAGTGGCTTCTTCTTCACTCATCAGGTCTATTGCCTGTTCCAGTTCTTCGGCCTGTTCCGACTGAGATGTTTCTCCGGAAAGGCCTTTTTCAATTGCAGTTCCCAATGCTGACATCTGATTGCCCGTGATTTTAAACAATGGATAAATAATTGCATAAATCCACCAGGAAGAAAATTGAGCAAATGAAAGATGATCTTGTCGGGCCCACATTTTGGGTAATATCTCACAAAAAAGCAGCAGCAAGGCAGCTATAAGAAGCGCCTTAATGGGGATCTCTGCCCATGGAAAGTTAATAGAGGAAGGCAGAATGTGATGCATCAAAAAACCGGATACAATAATAACTCCCAGGTATAGAAAAACATGAGCCGTCACCAGGCTTCCATAGAGAATGCGTTTGTTTTCAATCAACTCGGTGATTCGTTTTGATCCCGCATCTGCCTTGGTTTTGAGCATATTGATTTCGGATAAACGAAGTCCGGAATAAGCCACTTCGGCTCCGCTGACTATAAATGCGAGAAAAATAAAAAAAAGAAACAGGATACTTAAAAAAGTAACAGATGAATTATTTATTGAAAGAAATATAATGAGTTCGCGGATATCCATTCTGTATAATAATTAACGAGCTGAAATGAAGGTAATCATAATCTATGTGCAAATTTATTGCAAGTCATCTATTTAAGCGTTTCTTTCCTGATCCATGACGCTTTTGAGTTCACCGTCAATCAATAGATGCAGGAGGCGAGGCAATGGATAATTTTTCAACTCATCGGGAGATACCCACAAAAGCTGTTTTGAATCGGGAACTTTGCCGGTCGCTTTATAAACCAAAGCTTTTCCATACACCAACCGATGCGTCAGTTGCTGCTTCACTGCAGCAGTTACTTGCATCAGGTTTTTTTGGGGGATCAAATTTTTGCCCACGGCTTGTAGCGGATTTTCAAACATATATGCATCGGAGATTTCCAGCAGTGGAAACTGAAATAAATTTCTCCAGATGTCATTGCCAACTCGCTTTTCTATGGCCACTTGTCCATTCTTCAAATACAATAAGAACAGAAAATACCTTGTCTTTATTTTCTTCTTTTTGGTTTTGACAGGCAGTTCATCAATGCGGTTTTTTTTGAAGGCAATACATTTTTTTATAAACGGACAGACATTACATTGTGGATTTTCCGGCTTACATACAGTTGCACCAAAGTCCATGATCGCCTGGTTGTATATATGCGGACTGGAAACATCCAGGCATTCACCAGCGAGTAATGCAAATGTTTTTTTGCCTTCACTGCTGTCAGTGGCTTTGTCAATTCCAAAAAAGCGACTAAGTACGCGATACACATTGCCGTCAACTACCGCAAATGGTAGCTGAAAAGCAAAGGAGGAGATAGCTGCTGCAGTGTAAGGTCCAATTCCCTTGAGGGAAAGAATGGTTTCGTAGGATGAAGGAAAAATTCCATTATGAGATTTCACAATTTCTTTTGCAGTTTCATGCATGTTGCGGGCACGACTGTAATATCCAAGTCCTTCCCATATGCGATACACATCCTCCAAAGATGCAGAAGCAAGTTCATTGACATTAGAAAACTTTGATAAAAAACGATTGTAATACAATATACCCTGCTCAGCCCTCGTTTGCTGTAAAATAATTTCACTTACCCATATCCGATATGCGCTTTTTTCTTCTTTCCATGGCAAACTTCTTTTGTTATGACATTTATGCCATAGCATCAGTTGCTCTCTGAAATCATTATGTATTTTGGAAGACACATTGCAAAGATGAGAAAACCACGCAAAATTGACAGGTGCTGAAATTTTTTGTAATTAATTATCAACGTTTTGCGTTTGTGCGTTTTGCAATTAAAAATTAAATACTCATCTTTATATTGTAAATCACCAAATAGTCATTCATGAGAAAAGCTGATCTTGTTAACCAAATTGCTGAAAAAACCGGAATACCTAAAGTAGATGTACTCATTACGCTTGAAACAATGTTTAAGGAAGTAAGAGAATCACTGGCCGACGGACAAAATATTTATATACGCGGATTTGGGAGTTTTATTACAAAGAAAAGGGCTGCCAAAATCGGACGAAATATTAAAAAAAATACAGCAGTTCAAATTCCAGAGCATTTTGTACCCGCATTTAAACCTGCCAAGGAGTTTCTCACCCAGGTAAAGAATAAGCACAAAAGAAAATAATACTTTCAGTCCATTTCTTGCAGTCAACCTGTAGTTTTGCACTTCATCAATCATTGAATGAATAAACTACAGAAGATCTTCATTGCTTCATCCGTTGGGTTGACCATTCTGCTTTTCGTTTTTGGCAGGACCATCCCTTCAAAAAAAGATACCAAGCCCCATACTGTTGAACACAACGCAAATGGGAACACAGCGGTCTCTTTTGGCGAACTACTGAACATGTACAAAAAACGCCTGAGTCCCTCTTTATTACAGATGATAGAGGGTAAAGAGCGACAACTAGCCTCTTTGAAATATACGAATCAAAAAATCGAAGGATACAGGAGCCTGGCAATGCTTTGGAAAGACAGTGCTGGCTTGTTTGTGCCGTTCGCCAAATACACTGCGGAAGCAGCTAAATTGGAAAATTCAGAGAAAACCCTCAACTTTGCCGCCCAATTGTTATTGGAAGAAGCTCTTTCTCTTCAGGAAAAACCCCTGCAAACTTGGATGGCCCGCGAAGCCCGGGATATCTTCGAGCAACAGCTCCTGATAAGTCCAGACAATGACTCTGTCAAAATCGGTTTGGGCAGTTGTTATTTTTTCGGTGCCGCCAAAGAGGGAGAAGCTCCTATGAAGGGCGTGTTGCTGATCAGAGAAATTGCAGAGCGTAATCCTGATAATGCCTATGCCCAACGTATGCTGGGTATTGGAGCAGCGGAGAGTGGTCAGAAGGAAAAAGCAATAGAAAGGTTCCTCAACGTTCATCGCCTTGAACCTGATAACATGGATGTTTTGCTTCGATTGGCAAATGTGTATGAAGAATCTGGAGATAAAAAAGAGGCGAAAAAATGGTATTTGGAACTGGTAAGTATGATTAAACGCCTGGAAACTGAGAAAAAATTCACGCCGGGTCCGGATCTAATCCGTGAACTGGAGAAACATATAAAAACACTGGAAAACTAATTTTTAACGAACTCAAATTTTTAAATTATGCCCTGCGGTAAAAAAAGAAAGCGTCATAAAATCGCTACCCACAAGCGAAAAAAGCGTCTGAGAAAAAACAGACATAAAAAGAAGAATAAATAATTATTCTTCGGAGATCTTATTCTCCCTTTAATCGGATACGAAGTTTAACACGTTGCTTGTATTATTCGCTGTATCCGATTATTCCTTCCTGATTGGGTGACCTTTTTCGGATCATCTAAATGACGTATTGTGAACAAGGAACTGATTATTAATGCTGCCCCTACCGGGGTGGAAATAGCATTGCTGGAAGACCGTAAACTGGTGGAACTTCACCAGGAAAGTCAGGACAGCAGTTTTACCGTAGGGGATCTTTATCTCGGGAAAGTTAAAAAACTGGTTCCGGGGATGAATGCAGCTTTCGTGGATGTAGGTTTTGAAAAAGACGGTTTTCTTCATTATACCGACCTGAGTCCTTATATCCGCTCCCTGATAAAATTCACGGCCCAGAATACCGCCAACAAATCAGATACCCTACCCGATTTTGCTCAATTTCAAAATGAACCTGAAATTGTAAAAACAGGTAAAATTGCAGAGGTATTAAACGGTCGCCCCCATGTACTCGTTCAAATTCTTAAAGAACCGATTGCCGCTAAAGGACCTCGGCTGAGTTGTGAAATTTCATTACCTGGGCGTTTTGTGGTTGTTACTCCATTCAACGACATCGTTGCCGTGTCGCGAAAAATCCATTCTAGTGATGAACGCAAGCGGTTACAAAAAATTATAGAGTCTGTCAAGCCAAAAAATTTCGGAGTGATTGTTAGAACGGCTGCAGAAGGAAAAAACACCGCCGAACTACACGACGACCTGAATCACCTGGTACAAACCTGGCAGGAAATTCAAAAAAATCTGAAACAAGCAGCGCCTCCTCATAAAGTGCTTGGTGAAAAAGATAAGACAACAAGTATTTTACGAGATCTGTTGAATGCAGATTTCAACCGGATCGTTGTAAACGACAAAGCAATCTATAATGATGCCCGTTCTTATATTCAGAAAATAAGCCCTGATAAAGCCGAGATTGTCAGCTTCTACCAAAATGGAGCATCCATCTTCGATAGTTTTGGAGTCACCAAACAGGTGAAAGCAGCATTTGGAAAAACAGTGACCCTCGCAAGCGGCGCCTACTTAATTATTGAACATACGGAAGCCCTGCATGTGATTGATGTGAATAGCGGGTATAAAAGCGTCAGTGCCAACCAAGAGGAAAATGCACTTCAAACAAACCTGGAGGCCGCAGCGGAAATTGCAAGACAACTTCGTCTCCGCGACATAGGTGGCATCATAGTCGTTGATTTTATTGATATGAAATTGCCGGAGAACAAACGAAAGCTGGCAGATGCGATGGAAGAATTCATGAAGGCCGATCGGGCAAAACATGCCATCCTTCAAATCTCCAAATTCGGACTCATGCAGATCACGCGTCAGCGCATGAGACCTGAGGTGAGTATCAATACCAGCGAACTATGCCCAAGTTGCAGCGGCTCAGGAAAAATCTCTTCAACACTTATTCTGGAAGATGAAATTGAAAAGAACCTGAGCTATCTCATCATGCAAAATCACCGGGGTCTCACGCTGGCTGTACATCCCATCATTGAAGCTTATCTCAGAAAAGGACTCCCCTCCAAGCGAATGAAATGGAGCTGGAAATTCAAGCAGAAAATAAAAGTCAGAAGCAATGCCAGCTATCATCTAACCGAATATCATTTCTTTGACACACAGGATGAAGAAATCAAGATGATGTAAACATTGAATTACACTTCAGAACGGTTTTATATTCAAACTACTGCTATTCTGTTATCCAGCATCAGTATATTATCTTTGTCTCATGTTCAGGAATCAGAAAGTTGTTGTGGTTTTACCTGCTTATAATGCATCAAAAACGATTGAGCGCACCTACCAGGAAATTCCATTTGACGTGGTAGATGAAGTAGTGCTGGTAGATGATGCCAGTAAAGATGACACAGTGCTAAAAGCAACAACACTCGGCATTCGCCACATTGTACAACATGCATCAAATAAAGGTTATGGCGGCAATCAGAAATCCTGTTACGCGAAGGCGCTGGAGTTGGGGGCAGACATCGTGATCATGCTGCATCCCGATTATCAATATACACCTCAGCTGATTCATGCCATGACCAGCATTATTGGCAACGGCGTTTATCCTGTTGTTTTTGGAAGTCGTATTCTTGGCAATGGTGCATTAAAAGGCGGCATGCCTTTGTATAAATACATAGCGAACCGTTTTCTGACTTTTACCCAGAATGTGTTACTGGGACAAAAGTTATCTGAATACCATACCGGTTACAGGGCGTTCAACAAAGAAGTGCTTATGGCTGTCAATCTGGAAGCCTGTGACAATGACTTCATCTTCGATAACCAAATGGTCGCACAAATATTTTATAAAGGCTATCAGATCGGAGAAGTAACCTGCCCCACCAAATACTTCAAAGAAGCAAGCAGTATCAATTTCCGTCGAAGTATGAAATACGGACTTGGATGTTTGAAAGTATCTATGATTTACAGAATGAATAAATGGGGTTTGATGAAGAGTAAATTGTTTCAAAATAAATAGATTCACGAAGGTGTTACGGGTTATGAATTACAGGTCACTGTTTAAAGCTAATCTGTTCCTTCAGTTGCCGTCGGTCGGATTCGTTGAATTTTTCTGAGTGATACTTTTCCTTTATTAAGAATGGAAGGCACCTTCATAATCCTTTTAAGGGTTGGATTGATTTGTAAAACAATCAAAAGAAAAACAAGCGCAGTGCCAATATCCTGCTTCCCGGGAAATAGTTGATGAATGTGATAAATTCTGTATAATAAGAAAACGATGATGCCGTATTGCAGAAATGTAAACAAAGCAAGCAGTGTACTGTCGAACCGGTGATTTCTCAGATTCATTTGTTTCAACTGCTGGGAGTATTTTTCATAACGACCAATCACCTTTGATTCTATTTGTGATGTTTTAATGCGGGTATGTCGTTGAAAACTTTTAGTAACAAAAGCAAGAAGCTGATTTCTTTTGTTTCTGCTGTTCTCAATGATTGGTATCTGTTTGCGTGAAATGTAAATAATCAGCACAACAGATACAGTCATCAGCAATAAGTATATTGTTGCCAGTTCTACATTCAATAAATAGAGTATTGCAATACCTACAAAGAGAAATAAAGCATCTCTCCAGCCTCCGTAAATACCGCGGGAAATATAATTCTGAACTGCTTTCATGTCATTGCTGTAACGCAACAGGTATTTCCCGAAATGTCTGCGACCAAACTGCTCTGATGACCACGATAGTTGTGTTTGAAAAACAGACTCCCGAAGATTCTGTACAAAATTCTCAGCCGCCTTGTTCATGAGATAATTTTCAGCAAAATCACCGGCCATCTTAATCAGAATCAGTATTCCAAAAAAAACAAAGAATGATTCTATGCTCTCCAGATGAACGCCTGCTTTTTCGAGTAACCTTGCTCTGGCACCGCCTGCCTGAAAACATAATTGATAAAACTCACCTATAGATACCGATAGCAAAAAAGTGACGACACTTCTGAGTAGGCCTACAGTTAGGTAAGTTAATAAGGAATACCTATTAGGTTTTAATGAAAGAAGATGTATGTTTTGATCTTTATTCATTGTGGAACCTGTAAGATATTAAAACTGATCTTAGAATTTTTTATGTTTTTGAAAGCAATCCGGTGATGTTGTTTGTTAGGTCCTGAAGCGTAACAATTGGGATGTTGATTCCACGGTAAGAACGAACCTCTTCAATTAATAAGGGACTTGCTGTAAACAAACCGCAAAGAGCAAATGGTTGTATTCCTGCAGATGCGAGGATTTGAACTCCGCTAATGGCAGCTAAGCTGTCTCCTGCCGAAAAGATGACTCCGTCAATGGTACTCATGAATGCTTTGTTTTCAATAATCATCCTGGTTTCGCGTTGCAGCAAACCATCTGCTATTTCAACAACAATATAATCCATTTTATTAGCAACATTCAGTTTTCTGACAAGCGATTCGTAGAGATCCAGCAATTCAGACTCCTCACACATATAGGTGGAAGGAAAACCAAGTGTACTGAAATCAGCTGCAGCATCGGCTCCCAAATCAATATTCAAATCAACATCTTTGGAAAAAGCTGTACCTGTTAATTTGATAAACCCAGGCTTAAGTCCGGCTTTCTGTAAGCCGTGTACAATATAACTGGCTGTTGTGGATTTGCCGCTGTCCATTGATGATCCCAATGATAAAATAACCCTGCAGTTCTCAACGGACTTACCGCTGAATGCCGACAACAATCCGGCTTTGCTTTCCTTTGTATTGATCACTTTTCCCTCTTGATTCACCACAATGCCGATTGGTCTTATTTTGGTTGACCCGGTGAGCATGTACTGGTCGTGCATACTTTTTAACTTCCCAATTACACCACCCGCACCCAATACATCCAGCTCATCTTCTACTTTTTCGGGAACATATCCTTCAAATTGTGCAGTTGCATATCTGTTGCCAAACACAACCATCAGTAGGTCGCCTGGCAGAATCGTCATATTCCGATTGTACTCTGACTGTATTCTTTTGTGTTTCCCGATTTTCAACACCTCCACAATGATGACGTCACCGGGCTTCGGCGAATAATCTGCAGGTATCACATCATTGACTTCAAAATCAATAATGTCCTTGCACATCAGCGATTTCTTAATCTTCGATGGGACGAACTTTGTGGTCATTGTCTTTCTTTTTCTTTTTGTATGTTCTGAAGTTGTATTGAAGGGTAATACCGGCTACATGATAATCGTCAAATGGACGCGCAATTCTTCCATTATTTGGATTAACGACATTCATCTTTCTTGTTGGTGGTGTAAACAAATTAAACTCAGACTGCCTCATGTAATAAAGAGACAGTGAGAGATGAGTCGATAATTTAGCATTCAGATTGATGAACAAACGCCCTCTGTGAAAACCATTGGGTGTATTACGTGCAATTACATTTCCTGCAACATCGAAATAACGAATACTGTCGCCGCCTACATTATAAAATAGGAGATACGAAATGGAAGGTGAAAGTCGTAAGGGAGTGATTCGCTTTCGTGTAGCAAAACGTGTAACCAAAATGGCTCTGCCACGGTAACGGGTTTCATTATTAGAGTGATATTCCAGTTGTAACCCGCTTGTCCAGTTGACCTTTTTGAAAATGCGTTTGGTATAAGAAACCCGGGTGATAAAACGAATAGTTGGGTTTGTTTGTCCGGGAAATGTTGTAAGAAGTGCAGCTCCCCTCAGACTAATCCTTTTCGTCAGGTCATAATCTGCCTGCAGGGTGGACTGATTAAAATTATTATTGAAAGAATCGGTTATGATATAAGACCTGAGGTGAGAACCACTAATATCCAGCTTTTTGTTTACGGAAGCATTGACATTGACGCCACCCCAGTTTCTCCATTCAGTCTGCGCTTTTGCAGCCGGAAGATTGAATAAACAAGCAAGTAAAGTGCAAAAATAAATATGAATGCGAGCCTGACGAAGCAGGTTCACCCTTATTCTCATAAGCATTGATTTCAGCTAAAACGAATTTAGTGCAATCTTGGTATAAATAACGGTTGAAATTTAAAGATATAAGGTTTTACTCTATGCTAGAATAAACATCGATAAGGATTAAAGGGATTTTTCTTAAAAGTAATCTGCATAAATAAATCGTTAAACAATCATTGATGACTGTATTTAATTATTTCCGCTGATAAAAGACAAATCCATTCTTTTCATACAGCACATTCAGTCGCTCTCCATGCTCCTCGAGTATTTTATCCTTTCGGGTAATCTTACTAACGAAATAGGTCGGCTTATCGACCGGGCCGCACAACAGCCACTCCATATCTTTTGATTCGGGTCTTTGACCCGGACGTACGCGTGCATAGAAATAAGGAGCGTAACTTTTATAACCCAAACTTCTTATATACACATCCTTCCCTTGCAATGTTTTGTAAAATTCGATGGCAGCTGCCTGGGAATATTTTTCAATACGCGGTACAAATAGAGTCAGCAATACCTGCATCGATAAAGCAGAAGAAATTAATAAAAAAATAAGGCCTCTTTTATAACGGTGTTGATTAAACGAAATAAAACTATATATCAAAATACCGGCAAAGAGTATCCCCGGAATGATTAAATAAAGCCCCCATTCTACATCTGCCTGCAGATTAGCAAGTGCAAAGGCGTCTTTTTTCAAAAGGGGTTTCAGCCATTCGATATGAGTACCTAAAAGAGGCAGTCCTATAAAAAGCAAGGCCCAGATCATCCCAGTGAACAAAAGCCCCCATCGTTGCCATGCCGGCAAACGGAAGCGTTCTGTTATCAATCCATCAATGGTTTGCGCAGCAAGGTATCCGATTGGTAAATAAGCAAAAGAAGAATAATGAACAATTTTGGTGCGTACCAGTGTAAATACAACCAGGATCACAATCAGAGATGAAATCATCATGAGCCTGAAAACAGAAGATGAATTATATTCTTT
>JBIIPV010000158.1:0-3911 GCA_044342435.1 Lacibacter sp.
CCTTCTCCGAAAAAGCCAATTTAAGTTGAATTAGTTTGTGAATTGTTATAGCTTTAATTGTCAGTTAGCAGTTGTCAGTTAGCAGTTGTCAGTTAGCAGTTGTCAGTTAGCAGTTGTCAGTTAGCATTTAGCAGTTGTCAGTTAGCAGTTGTCAGTTAGCAGTTGTCAGTTAGCAGTTAGCAGTTGTCAGTTAGCAGTTAGCGGTTAGCAGTTTGACACACAATAAACCGATAGCGGATAACCGATAACGGGTAACGGATAACCGATAACGGGTAACGGATAACCGATAACGGATAACCGATAACGAATAACAGATAACAGATAACCGATAACGGATAACAGATAACGCACACCGATAACCGATGAAACGATTGCTAAAAGCCTTTTATTTTTCCTTTCCGGTACAGTTGATGCTGATGCACCTGAAACGATATCAGCTATTGCTTTTTTTCTGGGCAATTCTCACTGCAACAATTACAGGATCGTTCATGAAAAATTTCGGGGCAGCCTCATTGTTTCTTTCCCCTGAATATTTAGGTGAGGTTCATTTTTTGAGCGGATGTTTTACAGGATTTGCACTGGGCATCTTCATCATGAGCTGGAACATCACTTCTTTTTTATTGATCAGCCATCATTTTAAATTTCTTGCCGCCACAAGCAGCCCCTTCAGAAATTTCACCTTTAATAACATGGGGCTTCCGGTTTTATTTATATTCTTTTATATCTATCAGCTTGTTGAATTTACGACAGGCAACGAATTGATTATGCCTGGAGTTTTAGTGTCTTTAATAAGTGGATTCTTATGCGGGCTCATTTCATTGTTTGTTATAGCCATGGGATATATGGCGGGTAGCGAAAAGGCTATAAAAAGAAGTTTAAAACCTGATACATTGAGTGCCCGGCCTTTTTTTGATTCACTCAGAGATCGCCCTTCTGAATTTGGCCATATTAAACAAATTCGCGTTGATTCTTATTTCACAGGTTTACTGAAATTTCGTCAGCCGCGACAAGTCGGACATTATAATCAGCCTTTTCTTGATCGTGTTTTTAAACGACATCATTTTGCTGCCGTCATCGCCATCATCATCGCGTTTCTTTCGCTGATGATTTATGGATTTTTTCTGGATCTTCGGCCACTACAACTTCCGGCAGCTGCCAGTATTCTGGTTTTATTTTCAATCCTCATTGCCGCTTCAGGTGCTTATGTTTTCTGGTTAAAAAATTGGAGTATTCCGGTGTTGATATTGATACTGTTGGTGATGAACAAACTGATCGGGAGTGAATTCATTGATATACGCAACAAAGCATTTGGACTTGATTATAATCCTGTTTCTGTACGTCCGGAGTACAATGATGATCAACTGAAAACATTTTGTTCACCGGCTTTTAGGAGCGAGGATAGTTTGCAAATGATCCATGTACTTGAAAACTGGAAAAAAAGACAGGGAACAGATAAGCCTGTATTGTATTTTCTGAATGTGAGCGGAGGAGGAACACGATCGGCTACTTTCAGTTTTCACACTATTCGTGCCATTGACAGTGCCATGGATGGCCAGTTCATGAAAAAATTATTCATGTTCACAGGAGCTTCCGGAGGAATGCTCGGCACTGCCTATTACCGCGAACTATACAGAAGATCTGTAAAAGGCGAAAAAATTGATCGGTTTGACAGACATTACGGGGAGCATATTGCAGAAGACTTACTGAATCCGATTTTTTCTGCAATGGTGTCCAGAGACCTGGTTACTCCCGCACAACATTTCTCGGTTGGCCCTTACCGTTATGTAAAAGACAGAGCTTTTGCATTTGAAGAACAACTGAACAGGAATACAGGCTATTTACTAAATCAGCAATTAAAAGATTATATCCAAGAAGAGAGAGAAGCATTATTGCCGTTGGGCTTGTTCCACTCAACCATCACGAAAGACAGCAGAAAGCTGATTATCTGTACACAGCCCGTTAGATATCTAATGAGCCCTGTAGCCGACAGCAGCAATGGTTTATATACCGAACCGGATGCTGTAGATTACGGATCGCTTTTTGCTGCACAGAATCCTTACAATTTACGTTTGCTCACAGCCTTACGGATGAATGCTACCTTCCCCTATGTTTTGCCCAATGTATGGTTACCTACAGCACCTGTCATTGATGTAATGGATGCGGGAATCAGAGATAATTTCGGGCTTGAAACAACGCTTCGTTTTCTTTCAGTTTTTGAAACATGGATCAAGGAAAATACATCCGGCATCACCCTGGTACAGATTCGCGACCGAAAGCGAGGAGAAGCAAGAGAAACCGAAGAAGAAAAACCTGGATTAGGTGATATTGTTTACAAGCCTTTTTCATTGCTTCAATATAATTTCCTGATGTTGCAGGATTATTACCAGGAAAGTATGCTGGGATACCTGCAAAAAACTTTACCAGTCAGGCGCTTTGCTTTTGTCTATGAACCTGCACCCAACCGTGTAAATGCTGCATTGAATTTCCACCTTACAGCTCAGGAAAAGAAAGATGTGATTGAAGCTGTTGACAACAGAAGTAATCGTGAGACAATCAAAAGATTATTGAGTGTTCATTAGATGAAGATTTTTATACTATTCTTTGTGCAAGAATAACGTTGCTGGAAAAATGATGAACAGTTATTGAGCTTAGCTAATTGCGAAAGGATACACTTTTGCGTTGGGCATTCGCTGGTGTAGTTTCTGCATATCACGACAGATTATTCTTTCTAAAGTATTCTTTTGATTTCCGGTAATAGCTCATCCATTCTGGAACTGCGTCGGAACACTCACGCCAGATGAATGTTCGTTTTTGATTTTAAACGATTAAACCTAAACCCCTCAACATCTAAACGACTCAACGCCTAAACCCTATCCATGTATCTCCCACACCTCATTGCCGCGTAGCAATTTATCGAGATTGCCTTTTCCGCGCGCAGTCATCACCTCTTCAATTTGCAATTCCATCATCTCTTCATAACATGGACGATCTGTTTGATAGAAAACGCCGAAGGGACGAGGAAGGTGCCCGTCTTTATTTGGATCATCAAACATCCTCACAAGTATTTGTGATTTGTAAAAGTCTTTTTCGTCATGCACCCACAAATCATCTTTGCTATGGCCTTCATCCAAGCTTACTACAACCGGACGGAATCCGTCAAGCTTTATCCCTTTGTTTTGTTGTGCACCAAAAACAAGCGGCTGGCCCTGTGTCAGAAATAAGGCTTCTTCTGCCTTTGATCCTTTCTCCGTGAAAACTTCAAAAGCACCATCATTGAATATGTTGCAATTCTGATAGATTTCAAGGAAGGAAGATCCTTTGTGTGCATTGGTACGCAGCAACATCTCCTGCAAATGTTTCGGATCACGATCCATGCTTCTGGCTATAAACGTGGCATCGGCTCCCATCGCCAGCGCGAGCGGATTAAATGGATGATCAATGCTGCCAAAAGGCGTACTCTTTGTTACTTTATGTTCTTCTGAGGTTGGTGAATACTGCCCTTTGGTTAATCCATAAATCTGATTATTAAAGAGCAAAATATTTACATTGAAATTCCTGCGAAGCAGATGTATGGTATGATTGCCCCCGATACTCAGCGCATCTCCATCTCCTGTTACAATCCATACACTCAAATCCGGACGTGCTGCTTTCAAACCGCTTGCAACAGCTGTAGCTCTTCCATGGATTGAATGCATGCCATAGGTATTCACGTAATAAGGGAAACGGCTGCTGCAACCAATACCACTGATAATGGCAATGTTTTCACGGGGAATGCCAATCGTTGGCAATATTTTCTGCACTTGCGCGAGAATAGAATAATCGCCACAACCCGGGCACCACCTTACTTCCTGGTCGGTCTGAAAATCCTTCATCGTCAGCGGTTGCGGAACAGTTGCAGTTTCTGCCATATA
>JBIIPV010000159.1:0-3903 GCA_044342435.1 Lacibacter sp.
AAATATCAGAAGAAGAATACTACAAAAAACACGATCAATTAAAGAAAACTGCTTCTGCCTGGAACCTTGATATTGCTTCAACGGAAATCATCAATGGCCAGTTCAGGAATCAAGTAAGTACCGACAGAAAACCTTATGATCATTTTGACGAAGCCAATATTCACTTTTTTGAAATCAACGGCCTGCTTAAAAATCTGCAATTAAGAGGAGATACAATTCAGGCAAAAGCAATACTCAGAACCAGGGAAAGATCGGGTTTTGTAATAAAAAAACTGGAAACCCAACTCGTGTGGAATCCGGAGTCAATGGTTTTCAATGACCTGAAAATTGAAACACCATACAGTGAAGTCGGTTCATTTTTTGCAATGCGTTACAAGCATTTCAATTATGACATGAATCGCTTCTTAAACCATGTTTCACTGGAAGGAAATTTCAAAAACAGCATTGTTCATACAAAAGACATTTCCTTTTTTGCTCCCGCACTAAAAGAATGGGATCATCGTTTTGAATTAAACGGTGATGCGTTCGGCACAATCGAACACCTGCAGGTTAAAAATCTGAAAATCAGCACAGGTGATCAAACTTCACTGGAGGGAAATCTCGCACTTGACAGCGTCTTTGATATTGATGAAATGCGCATCAGACTGGATGCTAAAAATCTTAAAACCGGCTACTCGGACGTAATTCGTTTTTTCCCTGAGATTGAAAAGCAAAATACAATATCACTCAAGCCCTTACAATCTTTAACATGGACCGGGCATTTCTCCGGAAAAATTCGTGATTTCTCTTCGGATGGCATCATTGAAACAACAGTTGGTAAAATCACCACTGATTTCAAAATGAAACTTCCGCTCAATCAACCGGTAAGCTATGAAGGGAATATCAGCACTTCAGGTTTAAATATCGGACTACTAATCGGAAACAATTCCATCGGCAAAACCACAATGTCTGCCAAAATAAAAGGACGCGGAATCAGCTTGAATGAATTATACGCACATACAGAAGCAAATTTTAGCCTGCTGGAGTTAAATCAATATCCTTATAAAAACATTGAACTCAAAGGCATCATTGAGAAAAGCAATTACACAGGAGATTTAAAAATAAACGATGAGAACGTGAAACTTAATGCGAACGGAAACCTGAATTTCTCAAATGACAAACTTTCTGTACAGGCGAATGGAAACATAAGCAAGTTCAACATGAAAGAACTTCATATTCTAAAACAGGAAATCGACTTGAATGGAGATTTCATGATAGACTTTGTGACAGAAAAAAATAATGACATTTATGGGATCATTTCACTCACCAAAGCAAATATTCACGGGAAAGGCCGATCATTATTCTTAAATGAAATTAATCTTTCTCAATATAAAATAGATGAAAATACAAAAACACTTATCATCAAGTCAGACGAGCTGAACGGGAAAGTTTCAGGAGATTACAACCTGACTCGTCTTCCCTCGCTGATGCAGGAACTACTACATAATTATTTCCCTGCTTATATACCCCCTCCCCGGATCAGGACCACCCAACAACGTTTTACATTTGATATCAATTCAAATAATATCAGCCCTTATTTAGAGCTACTCGATATCCCGCTGGAAGGATTTAACCAGGCCTCACTGAACGGAAACATAGACGTAATGCAGAACAAGTTTGAAACTGACATTCGGGTGCCGGCTTTTTCATTTAAGAATTTTGATTTTACGGATATTGCCATAAACGGGAAAAGCAATATCAACAAACTGATGTTGAACTGCTCCATCAAAAACATTCAGATCAGTGATAATTTTTCATTACCGAATACAGAAATTGAAGCCTATGCAGCCAATGACACCGGATTTATTTCGATCAAAACAAGGGCCTCTCAAACTTTGAATGATGCGAGCCTTCAAACCAGATTCAAGGCACTGAAATCCGGATTCATATTTAATTTCCTCCCCTCTACAATAGTCATCAACGAAAAAACTTGGCAACTGGAGGAAGCAGGAGATCTGCAAATTGGATCCGGAAATTTATTCTCAGATGGCATCAAACTCATCAGTGGAAATGAAGAAATATTTACTTACACACATCCTTCCGAAACAGGCTCCTATAATGATCTTTCAGTTGAAATTAAAAAACTGGAGGCGGGCGATCTCTTACCCATGTTCTTTACCAATCCAAGAATTGAAGGAAGATTTACCGGAAAAATTGACATATTGAACCCATTGGGCAATTACCTGGTTGAGACAAACTTGGTGGCTGAAAATTTCAGATTCAACAATGATTCCATCGGAAAGATCCCCATCACAGCTAACTACTCCTCTTTGAGCGGAAATATCAATTACAGTCTTGAATCCAAAAATTTTGGATATGTTTTTAACATCAGAGGCAATACAAATATTGCCGACAATGACAATCTTTTTACTGACAACGTAGTAGAAATCAACCTTGTACCTCTGAGTCTTGTTGAACCATATCTCAATGGCATCCTTTCGGATATTAAAGGGCTTGGTACAGGCATGTTGAAAGTAAAAGGGAAAGCAGCGGCACCGGATTTGATAGGAGAAATCCGTCTTCAACAATCATCTTTCATGGTAGATTATACACGCTGCAGATACCTGATTAAAGATGGATCGTCCATAAAAATGGAAGAAGGAAAAATGGTTTTCGACAATATCAGCCTAAAAGATACAACAGGTAAAAAAGCTGTATTTACAGGTGAATTGCAACACCAATTTTTCAATGACATGTATTTCAATTTGTCATTCCGTACCGAGGACAACAACAAAGGTTTAGTCGTTTTAAATACCACCAAGAAAGACAATTCTCTTTTCTATGGCAAGGTCACAGCCAAGGCCGTCGGATCCTTAACAGGTCCGATGAATAACATGCTCATCAAACTAAAAGGAGAACCGACTGACAGTTCTAAAATTTATTTACCCACATCTGATTCCAGGGTGACGGGGACAGCCAGTTTCATTGTATTTAAAAACTACGGAACAGATCAGAAGAAAAAGGATCCCATTAAATCAGGAAATGCGCTGACTGTAGATCTTGATTTAACTGTAAACCCTTTTGCAAAAGCTTATATCATACTTGATGAAACCACCAATGATGTGATTGAAGGACAAGGACGTGGAGCAATCAACATCAGAGTTGGCACCAATGAAAACACAACAATGACCGGCAGCTTTGAAATCACAGGTGGCAGATATAATTTTAACTGGCAATCTTTATTCAAAAGACCATTCCTTATCAATAAGGGAACAATTATTTGGAACGGAGATCCGTACGACGCAAGAATCAACATAGATGCCAATTATCAGGTTGAAAATGTGTCGTTGCCCGCTGAACTCACAGCCGACTGCAGCAAAGAAAGAAATACAATCATCGTGGTTGCCAACTTAAGTAACACACTGAAAAATCCTGAGATCAAATTCCGTTTTGAGCTCCCCCCCGATCATCCCTGCCGTAACAGCCCGCTCACCGCAAACGGATTTAACCAATTTTATAATAACCCGGATGAATTAAACCGGCAGGTTATTTCCCTGCTACTGATGGGATCATTTATTTCCGGATCTTCAACAGGTGCATTTGGCAACGCAGGCATAGGATCCACATTTTTCAGCAATGCAGCAGGCACATTGTCTGAGTTTATCGGACAACAAGTTTCATCAAAACTTGATGCTGCCATACGAAACATACCGGCCATCAGAAATCTAAATCTGGATCCTTATGTAACTTTTACGCCCGGATTAATTTCCGGTGTACAGGCACAGCGATTGGGCTTTCAGGGAACAGGCAATTTCGGTTTTACGAGCAGATTATTAAACGGCAGACTTCTGTTAAAAGCGGGCGGATCGGTACTAGTGGCAGCCGGTCAGAATTCAACCGTGCAAAACAACAATCAGCTTACTC
>JBIIPV010000160.1:0-3901 GCA_044342435.1 Lacibacter sp.
CAATTTTTCCAATTTCATTGATCGGATGAATGACACCTGTTACATTATTTGCATGCATCAGTGCGATGAGTATGGTTTTTGGAGTGATGGCATCTCTTAGATGATCAATATTAATTTGTCCATTTGCGTCAACCTGCAGCTTTGTAATCACCATTCCCTTTTTTTCAAGTGCATCACAAGTATCAAGTACTGCACGATGTTCAGTGACACAAGTAATGATGTGATTCCCTTTCATTGCATATGTCTCTGCCACACCTCTGATGGCAAGATTCAGGCTTTCGGTTGCGCCGGAAGTAAAGATGATTTCTTCGGGGATGCAACCAATCAACCCGGCAACCTGCTCCCTTGCTTTGGAAACGGCTTCTGCCGCAATCCAACCGTATGCATGTAAATTACTGGAGGCATTGCCGTATTGTTCACGGAAAAATGGCCACATGGCTTCCAATACACGCCGATCAACCGGAGTAGTTGCTGCATGATCTAAATAAAGAGGAAGAGTCGACACATAAAAGCTTTGCTTCAAAGTTAGCAGCGATGGTTGTAACTTTCGCTCAAAAAATAGGCATGCGTATAGTTGATCATATCGGTATTGCTGTAAAAGACTTATCAGTTTCTATTCCCTTATTTGAAAAACTGCTCAACACATCTTGCTACAAAACAGAATTAGTGGAAGGAGAGCAGGTGCAGACTGCTTTTTTTAAAAAAGGGGATACTAAAATTGAGCTGCTGGAAAGTAGTACTTCAGATGGAGTCATTTCAAAATTCATTGAGAAGAAAGGAGAGGGGATTCATCATATTGCATTTGATGTTGAAGACATTGAATATGAAATCAGGCGATTAAAGGAAGAAGGGTTTGTCGTGCTTAACGAACAACCAAAGCGAGGAGCAGATAATAAGCTGGTTTGTTTTCTGCATCCTAAAGGGACAAACGGGGTTTTGATTGAGTTATGTCAGGATGATAAAGAATATAAATAGAAAACCTCCGGGAACGGAGGTTTGTTTTGCTTACGTGGCGATTGCCAATGAAGTCATCAACACATATGTATATTGAGTGATTTAATAAAAGCCTCAATCATTTAATTAGCGAAGGATATCAATGGAATTGGGATCTTAATGAGGCCTTAGTTTTTCAAAAAATATGGCCCGATACTTTCAGAGGCATTGGATAAGTAAGTAAATTTACTAAGATTGTTTTTTATTTCCGATACTTTGCTCAATTATTTTCTCCATCTTACTTGAACGGGAGCCTTTTATCAGGATGGCTGCATGTTCAAAAAACTGGTTTTCAAACCATTTAGCCGCCTCCTCAGAGTCTTGAAAACATGTAAAGGATTCATTCAGCCGACTGAAATCTTTTCCGACAAGCACCACCGCTTTCCAGTTGTATTTTCGGATAAGTTTTATGATTTGTCGATGTTCTTCTTCACTCTCTTCCCCCAGTTCTGCCATCGCACCAAGCATCAGCACTTTATCTTGTCCGGATCTTGCTGCAAAGTTTTCGATGGCTGCTTTCATACTGGTCGGGTTGGCATTATAAGCATCGAGTATGATTTCGTTGTTTCCCCATTTGATAAGCTGAGAACGGCTGTTGGAGGGTTGATAATGTTCAATGGATGAGCGTATTTTATCTGTAGGCACATTGAAATATGTGCCTACAGCAACAGCAGCTAATACATTTGGGGTATTATAGTTGCCGACCAATTGTGTTTGAATATTGCCAATTGATTCGGGATGATTGATTCGTATTTCAAGATAAGGTTCATTTCGAATCATTAAACCTGTAACATCTGCGTTTTCGTTTCCGTATGTATATAAATTTTTGATTCCAACGCTCATCTCCTTCAGATAATCCAGGTCAATATTGATAAATACAGTGCCTCCTGAAGAACGAATAAAATCATACAGTTCACCTTTCCCTTTTTTTACTCCTTCCAACCCGCCAAATCCTTCCAGGTGAGCTTTGCCAACGTTGTTGATGAGTGCGTGTGTGGGTAGAACATAATCGCAGTAGCCGGCAATTTCCCTTTGGTGATTCGCGCCCATCTCCACAACAGCTATTTCGGCATCTTTTTTAATTTTCAGAAGCGTCAGCGGAATTCCAATATGGTTGTTTAAATTTCCTTCGGTTGTATAGGTTTTATAATGGGATGAAAGAACGGCATGAATGAGTTCTTTTGTGGTGGTTTTCCCATTGCTGCCGGTGATAGCCAAGACCGGTATGTTTAATTGCCGACGATGATATTGTGCAAGGTCCTGCAGCGTTTTTAAAACATTGTTTGTTTGGATAATTCGGGAGTCAGTAAATCCAGGGTCTTCATCAACCACAACAGCGATGGCTCCTTTCTCAAGAGCAGCTGAGGCAAATAGGTTTCCGTTGAAATTTCCTCCTTTTAAAGCAAAGAATATTTCACCTTGTTGAAGCTTTCGGGTATCTGTTTGAACAAAGGGATGTTGCTCGAAAACCTGATAAAGTTCTTGTATGTTCATGTTTCAAATTTAAAATATACTCATGAACTGATTGAAATAAAAAACCCCGGGTTGTTCCGGGGTTTTTATAATTGGTTATTTAAGAATTTATCTTCTGCGGTTGTTTTGTCTGCGCTTCTGGAACCAGTTACCTGTTTTAAATCCATTTCCTTCCTGGCTGCCATATCTGGTCATTGCGCAGCGGAAACCGATTGTTGAAGTACTTTGGTCTTCTTCGAGGTAGCGACGAGCTCCTGGGCTGAGCCAGTAGGCAAGATCATTCCAGCTTCCGCCTTTGAAAACCCTTGTTTTGTCGCTGATCAGGGTCGTAACACCATAGTTATACTTTACATTACTCATGGAGTCGCCATCCAGATAATCAACTGAATAACCTTTTTGGTAGTTTCTTCTGGTTTTCAACTCTTCCTCTGTTTCATCACGGTATTTAATTCGTCCCATGCTGTCTCTTTCAGGCTTACCTGTGCTTAGGTCAATCCGTTGAAAGTTGTTACCACGGTAATAGTTGAAGTCGTCTCCGTCGGAGGATGTCAATGGACGATAAACGTCGGCCACCCACTCACTTACATTACCGGCCATATTATAAAGGCCAAACCCGTTTGGATAATAAGCTTTAATTGGTCCGGGTATTGCAGCACGGTCGTTCAAACCTCCGGCAACCCCCATATTGTCTCCATTACCTCTTTTGAAGTTAGCAAGAAATTGACCTTGCCAGGCACCTTGTTGAGCATCTCTCAAACCGTTTACATTTTGTGCCCATGGATAAACTTGTTTATTTGCTGTCAATTCCTCACCCCTTCTTTTCTCATTTCTGCGTGGATTCGGGTTTTGATCAATGTATCCGTAAGCAGCGTATTCCCACTCAGCTTCAGTTGGAAGACGATAGTCCGGCAAAATCACACCATCTTCTACTGTAATATTAGTAGGAGTTTGTTTGGTGATTGGATCTTTGTAGTTTGATAAACCTTTGCCAGGGTTTGCCTGGTATTCACCTAAGAGATAAGCTTTTGTATTGAAATTTTCTTTTCCACCTCCTTGCATTTGTTTTTGCAATTCAGCTTTTTTATTGGTAATTCCTTTTTCCCAAAGCATCGACTCGTTAACGCGGTCTGTTCTCCATAAGCAATAGTCAGAAGCCTGTTTCCATGTAACACCAACAACAGGGTAAAGGTTATACGTAGGATGGCGGAAATAATATTCTACATAAGGTTCATTATAGGCCAACTCACTTCTCCATGACAATGTATCAGGCAGCGCTTTGTTGGTGATAGCCGTATCCTGAAAAACACGGTTCAACCAATATAAGTACTCGCGATAATGAACATTTGCAACCTCTGTTTCATCCATATAAAAAGACGACACGTTCACACGTTTCTGAATATTGTTCCAGTCGCGCATCACATCCTCCTGGGTTGAT
>JBIIPV010000161.1:0-3894 GCA_044342435.1 Lacibacter sp.
AGTTCACCCCGGCACCAACACGTAGCAAAACCGATTGTTCATCCTCTTCCACTTTTTCAATACCCTGAATCGCATTGCGTAAAACCATTCCGTTTACATCTCCACTGAAGAGAATATTGCTGCCCCCACCAAGAATCAACCGTTCTTTTGATTGAATTAATTGCTTTGATTCTAATAAAGAAACAAGTTCATTCACTGTACTGAATGTCGAAAAATACCTGGCAACCACATCAATTCCGAATGTGTTATAAGATTTGAGAGATATATTTTCAAGAATGTTCATTTCGAAGTTTAAATAGATCTGCATCGAAAGTTACCCGTAACTAGTAACCCGTAACTCGTATCCCGCATCTGGCAACTTTAACTGACGGAAAACACCTCTGCGATTCACTCCATTTCTCCCTTCTCCGCGCCAAAGTAGTAACGTCTTATTCTCAACAATAACTGATAACAGCTAACTGATAACAGCTAACTGATAACCTACTTCAACCCCTCAATCACCAGCTTAAATTCATCTGCCTTTAATGAAGCACCGCCTACTAGTCCGCCATCTACATCAGGCTGACCAAATAATTCATTTGCATTGGAACCTTTTACACTACCTCCGTAAAGAATGGAAATTTTATCAGCTACATCCTTTCCATATTTTCCTGCAATTGAATTCCTCAGATGCGCGTGCATCTCTTGCGCCTGCTCCGCACTCGCTGTTTTACCGGTTCCGATTGCCCAGATGGGTTCGTATGCAATCACTACTTTTAAGATAATTTCTGCCGACAAATGATATAAACTTTCTTCCAGTTGTTTGGCTACATATTCATTCTGCGTACCTGCCTCTCTAATAGGCAACGCTTCTCCGCAACAGAAAATGGGTGTAAGTCCACAAGCAAGCGCGGCATCCACTTTCTCAGCAAGTAACTGATTTGATTCTGAAAAATATTCTCTGCGCTCTGAGTGACCTAATATCACATAAGGAATGCTCATTGATTGTAACATTGCCGGAGATATTTCACCCGTGTAAGCGCCACTCATTTTTGAATAACAGTTTTGTGCCGCAATCTTGAATTGATTTGTACCGGATGTTTTATTCAGTGCCAGCGATAAATAAGGAGAAGGCACTCCCAACACCACTTGTTGATTTTCTTTTAATGAAATACCTGCTTGAATCAATTGATCAAGAAGTGATTCAGCTTCCTGTACCGACAAATTCATTTTCCAGTTTGCCGCAGCTATTTGTTGTCTGCTCATAATAATTAGTTTTTAATGATTGCTAAGAAGCCGCAAAAGTACTCTTCTTTCTTTTTCAGTCAGCCGTTTTTGTTTCAATCGCATCCAGCTATCTGCCGTCTCTAAAAATTTGTCTGTTTGATAACGTTCATTTGTTTCTGCATTCCACGTAAAATCGGGAATGTATTTAGGAGTAAGCCCGCTACAAATTACCTGGCTTCCGATACCCACAACTGTTCCGGTATTAAAGGATGTATTAATTGCACATCGTGCATAATCACCCATCAGCACACCGCATTTCGTTCCCGCTCCTATCCACACATTGCTACTCGGACTCCATACACGCACTTCGCCTGCCGTATTCTTCATATTAGAGCACGAACCTCCCGCACCGATATTACACCAGCTTCCGATCAATGCATCGCCAAGATAGCCACCATGTGCTTTATTGGAATAATCCATCATCAGCGTATTTTTTATTTCACCGCCAACCACACAATGTCTGCCAATGGTAGTTCCTCCATAAATCTGAGATCCCATTTTTACGACTGCCCCATCTAAAATTGCAAGTGGACCTCTGAGCTGCGAACCTCCCATGATCAACACATCTTTCCCTATATAAATAGGCCCATCTTCTGTGTTGAAGTAACATGGCTCTATGTTAACTCCTTCTTTAATGATTAACGGATGTTTGCCCTGATGCACAACACCTTGGGGTAATTCCTTTAAGCTAAACGGCTCAGCAATATCCTGTAACAGGTGCATGGCATTAATCTGTACTATTTCATGGGCATAGCAAAAGGAAGAGATACTTTCTGTGTATTCAATCCTTTGTTCGAATTCTAATTTACTTTGATCAAATCCATACGATAATAATTTATCCGTCGAGAAAGCTAGCAGGCGATCATTTTGATAGATACCAGTGCCCGGCTTCATCTGTTTCACTAATTCCATTAAATATTGATTAGGTACAATATTTGAAGGGATGTATAGATGAAACTCTGACTGATCAGGCAGTTGCTCTTCGAGATATTCTTCAGTCAAACAAAAAACATTTGAACAGCTTAATCTCTCCCATCTTTCTCTGATTGTATGTAAACCAACCCTCAATTCAGAGATCGTCCTGATTGCAGAAAAAGGATGTAAGGTTCTTCTTATTTCAGGAGTATCAAAAAGGATGATTAGCATTTGATTAATTTTTAAACCCCACATAAATAAGAAGAAATTATGATCATATACTTAGTATTTCACAGGTAACAGACAACCGATAACTGAAAACAAAAAAAGCCGCCTTTGCAGACGGCCTTTTCAGAATTGAAACAATTAAATTTTATTGAGGCAATAATACCTGATCAATTTTATAGAAAACACCATTTACTGCCTGGCGGTCAACAGCTCCTGTGGTTGTAGGTGCAGCAGTTGCAGCTGTCAGATTTCCAACTCCTTTTACACTTATACCGGTTGCAAACGGACCGGTAAATGTAGCGTTGATCGACAAGCCCGGGTGGTTAGCGATAACGGTGTTGAGAAGAGTCGGGAAGTTTGTTGCATCAGTTGGAAAATTAGGCGCAAATGCTCTTTGTCCCAACACATGGTGAACCAAAATTCCTCTCACAAATGTTGGTGTCAGCACAGGATACAATGCGGGTGTTGAGAATACGGCAGGTGTAGAAGCCAGCGCAGTTGCTTGTGCAAGTGCAGTTGCAGGAGGAACACCTTGTGCAATCAATGCTTGAGCGATAGCCGGAACAAGCAGATTGCGGAATGCTGTATTAGTTGGAGCAAACACTGTCAAACTTGCAAAAGGCAAAGAAAGTGCATACTGCAAACTGTTAGGAGAAGTTGCAACAATTCCTGAATCAGCTCTCACAACAGCAGCAAGCAAATACGTAAAGTCTGAATCAGCCCCTATTGCCTGAGCCAATGTTTGTGACGGAGGGGCAATGATGGTAGCCACACGATGTACAACACCATTGGAAGCAGTGATGACATCCGGTTGCAGTACGGGGATGTTATTCGCCCACGCTCCTGTTGCCCTTCTGGATGGATAAATGGTCATCTTGATAGGAATTGCAGTAGATGGCAAACTCGATACAAGATTATTTGTAGCAATATTCAACGCAGTTCCTTTCTGAACATTTGGGAAAGTTGTCGGAATATTTGCAGCTCCGATTCTTTCATTTGGAATCACATGGTGCTGGAGAACAGCGGTTAATTGTGCCAGCGGCATTGCATTCACTACAGCAAGCGAAAGTCCCGCAGCTCTGAATGAATTGTTGTTAGGCGCAAATACAGTAAAGTTCGCATTGGGCTCATCCAATACTGTATTCAATCCTGTACGAGTAAGCCCGGCAACAAGAATTGAATAAGTGGTATCAGCCGTTAATTTTTTAGTGAGAGTATTTGCTGCATCCACCACAGGAGGTGTTGGTCCGGCAATTGGCTCATACACTTTGTTACAGGCGAACAACAATACTGCTGACGACAACAGAATGGTTGCTGCTTTTGCCGGTTTTAAGAATAACTTCTTCATAAATATTTTTTTAAGATTGATTAAAATACATTGTGTGCATAGCTAACATAGTACAACCCTCCGATCGCAGGATTACCTGCACCCTGGATGTAATATTGATTCAGGATGTTGTTTCCTCCAATCTTGATAATTGATCT
>JBIIPV010000162.1:0-3892 GCA_044342435.1 Lacibacter sp.
TATTCCATTACAGTGATCGATTGTTAGTTATCCGTTTATTGGTTTTTACATCTGTGAAACGTGCCAAAAAAAATATAGCGATTTACGTGAATGCATTTCTTTTTAGCCCCTAAGGGGCAGAATAATGGTAGCAGAGGATTTTTTGGATAATATAAAGTGCCGTAGGTGCGAAAAATAAAAATGGTTCGTGGGGACACGAACCATGGCAGTCGAGACTAATCATCTCAGTTGCGGATAAAATATAATTTTAACCGCCAACGGCTAACTGATAATCCCCAACCTACTAACCGCCAACCTTTAAATATCAATCGCTTCTCCGTATGCAGCAGCTGTGGCTTCTTTCACCGCTTCACTCATCGTAGGATGCGGGTGAACGGAGTTGAGAATTTCATGATAGGTTGTTTCGAGCTTGCGTGCAACAACTACTTCCGCAATCATATCTGTTACGCCCATGCCAATCATGTGTGCGCCTAAGAACTCACCATATTTTGCATCAAAAATTACTTTCACAAAACCATCCGTTGCGCCTGCTGCACTTGCTTTTCCACTTGCCATAAAGGGGAATTTACCAACCTTCACTTCATAACCTGCTTCCTTCGCCGCTTTCTCCGTATATCCCACACTGGCAATCTCAGGTGTGCAGTATGTACAACCAGGGATGTTGTTGTAATCCATCGCTTCAGGCTGGTGATGGTATTTCTTTTCTAAATAACCAATATGTTCAGCTGCATTGATGCCTTCTTTACCGGCAACGTGAGCCAGGGCCTGACCGGGAGCAACATCTCCAATTGCATAAATGCCTGGAACGGAAGTTTGCTGGTATTTGTCAACAACGATCTTGCCTTTTTCTGTTTTGATGCCATTCTCTTCAAGACCAATGTTTTCAATATTGGCCACTACACCTGCAGCACTCAAAAGAATGTCAGCTTCCAGTGTAACTTCTCCTGTTGCAGTTTTTACTTTCGCTTTTACACCTGCTCCTGATGTGTCAACACCGGTTACTTCTGCATTCGTTAGAATTTCAATGCCTTTCTTTTTGAATTGCTTTTCCAGTTCTTTGGAAATATCTTCATCTTCAACAGGCACTACGCGTGGCATAAATTCAACTATAGTCACTTTCGTGCCCATCGTATTATAAAAATCAGCAAACTCAACACCTATTGCACCACTTCCTACAACAATCATAGATTTAGGTTGAGTGGGCATCACCATCGCCTCACGATATCCGATGATTTTCTTTCCATCCTGTGGCATGCTAGGCAATACGCGACTGCGTCCACCTGTGGCAATGACAATGTATTTTCCTTCTACGATTTTTTTAGATCCGTCAGCTGCAGTTACTTCCAGCTTTCCTTTTCCGGCAATCTTTCCGTAACCCATGATCACCTCAATCTTATTCTTCTTCATGAGGTACTGCACACCTTTACTCATTTTATCGGCAACACCTCGACTGCGATTTACCACCGCAGAGAAATCGTGCTGAACACCGGATGCATTGATGCCATAGCTGGTGCTGTGTTTCATGTATTCATAAACCTGGGCGCTTTTCAGCAGGGCTTTGGTAGGAATACATCCCCAGTTGAGACAAACACCACCAAGGCTTTCTTTTTCCACAATAGCCACTTTGAGTCCAAGCTGAGAGGCACGAATTGCGGCAGGATATCCGCCGGGTCCGCTTCCTAATACGATTAAGTCGTAAGCCATAAATATGAGTTAAAGGTTGAAATTTAAAAGTACGTGCGAAGGTAAATGATGACGGTCAATTTGCAAAAGCACAAAAATGGGTTAGGGGTTGATTCGTTTAGTCGTTTAGGGTTTAGGGAGAATCCATAACCTATAACTCGTAATCCGCCCGTTTAGCAGTCGGACTTTGCTCATAACCCGTAACTAAAAAAAAATCACGATTCATTCATTCGGATGCTTCTGCCTTTGAATTTTTTGCCGTTGATGGCGCGAATCATTTGAGGCGCCTGCCTGGCATCCACTTCCACCCAGCTGTTCATTTCCCGCATATCAATTCTGCCTAATACATCCTTCCTCAATTCACTCATATCGAGTATGAATTGCAGAAAGCTTGCTTTGTAGAATCCGTCTTTTGTGCCCAGGTTGACAAAGAGTTTTTTGAAATTTCCTCCGCCCTGAAATTCTCTTCCTTGTGTATCCCGAAACTGTTCTCTGCCGCGTCCGCCTGCACGTGAACCGCGATCCCTGTCTTTTTGAAATGAATCGAAGGCTCTGGAGCGTTCACGCACATTGAGGTCTTCGGCATTTTCGTAATATTTCAGGAAGCGGTCGAATTCCAGCGCAGCTACTCTTTTTAAGATTTCTTCTTTGCTCATCTCAGCAAACTTCTCCATCAATAGCGGCACATAAGTTTCATAGGTTTCATCACTCACATCTGTATGAATGATTTTATCCATGAAGGACATAAATTGTTTGCGGCAAACATCTTTTCCGCTGGGGATTTCCAGTTTGTGAAAAGGGGCCTGCACAATTCTTTCAATAGCTCTAATCTTTCCAATTTCTCTGCTGTGCGCGATGCTCATGCAAATACCGGTTTTGCCGGCACGACCAGTTCTTCCGCTACGGTGCGTATATACTTCAATATCATCCGGCAGTTCGTAGTTAATCACGTGGGTGATATCTTTTACATCAATGCCTCTTGCTGCCACATCTGTAGCAATCAGTAACTGCAGTGTTTTCTCACGAAACTGCCCCATCACTGCATCTCTTTGAGATTGTGTGAGATCGCCATGTAACGTGTCGATATCATACCCTTCACGTGTTAATTTCTCAGTAATCTGTTGCGCATCCACTTTAGTACGGGTAAAGATGATGCCATAGATACCGGGATTAAAGTCAATCAATCTTTTAAGTGCTTCGTAACGATGTTGAGATGAAACAACATAGTACTGATGATCGATGTTCTTATTAGCGGTATTGACTTTCCCTACTGTGACTTCCACAGGGTCCTTCATGTATTTTCGGCTTACTCTTCGTATCTCCGGAGGCATAGTGGCACTGAACAACCAGGTACTTTCTTTTTTGGGTGTATTCTGAAGGATGAATTCAATATCATCCTGAAAACCCATGTTCAGCATTTCATCTGCTTCATCTAACACCACATATTCAATATTCGCAAGGTCGATGGCCTTTCTTTCGATCAGATCGATTAAGCGACCGGGGGTTGCCACCACAATCTGCACCCCTCTTTTCAGATCTCTGATTTGCATGCCAATGGAGGTGCCACCATATACTGCCACTATATTCATCCCTTTGCAGTGTTTTTTAAAGCGATCCAGTTCGGTCACAATCTGCAAACACAGTTCTCTGGTCGGGCAAACGACCAATGCCTGCGGAAACTTTTTATTCGTATCTAACAGTTGTAAAAGAGGAAGCCCAAAAGCTGCGGTTTTACCAGTGCCGGTTTGTGCCAGACCGATGAGGTCTTTCGTGCCACTCAATAAGATAGGGATGGCTTTTTCTTGTATAGGTGTAGGCTGGGTAAAACCAAGTTCGTTAATAGCTTGCATTAGTCTTTCCTCCAATCCAAGCGCTTCAAATAAATTCATTCTTTTTTTATTAATTTCCTGCAAAGGTAACAATTTAAAAACGGAGCGGTGTTTTGAGGAGTGAAGAAGGTGCATTGTTATAACTTTGCGGCATGCAAAAACTCAGCATGGATGCGTTGAATCGTAAATCGGTGGATGAATTTCACCGGTCGAACAAGCATCCCATTGTCGTTGTGCTGGAAAACATCCGCAGTATGCATAACGTGGGCAGTGTGTTTCGTTCTGCAGATGCTTTTTTAATAGAATCTGTTTATCTGACCGGCTATACGCCCTGCCCGCCCCATCGCGATATTCACAAAACCGCGTTAGGGGCTACTGAA
>JBIIPV010000164.1:0-3876 GCA_044342435.1 Lacibacter sp.
AGAGGTTCCCGCTTTTGTCGTTGGCGATCACTACACCGGAAATGATCGCAGCTGTATCAATCAAATCTAGAGCTCCCGCAGTTTTATGTATATTTTTTAGACGGGCAATCGTATGGGTACGCGTTAAGTTTGGGTCACTCGGTGCCGGCGGTGCATCAAATGTTTTCTTACAAGAATTGATTGTCAGGAGTATTGCTGAGAATATAAACAGGATGCTCAGCTTGCTTGATATTTGTTTCATATAGATCATATTAAGTTTTTTAAAAATTAGAATCTTAGGGTTACGCTAGCAAAATAGTTTGCTCCGTAAGCAAAGAATAAACGCGGAGGAAATTTATTGATGTTACGATCATCAAAATCAAAACGGAGTTGCTCAAATCCTCCTGTTACGATGTTTTGATTATTGAGTAAGTTATTGACCCCGAGGTTAAATACAAGGAATGTTGGTTTGCCGTCAATTTCCCATTGTTTTGGCAATTTCCAGGAATAACCCCCGAAGAAATCAACGGTGTATTGAGCATCGAGTTGTGTTTGTCCAAGAATATCATTTCTCAATTTGCTGTTTTGTACAAGGCCGTCGATAGCAGATTCTGTGCGACGAATTGGATTGAACTCAAGCCACATCTGATCAAAATAATTGGCGGTTAAGCTCACGTACCAGAATTTAGGAGAACGATAGTTAAGTCCTAAACTGTATGACTCCTGAGGAGTGCCGGGCACTCTGTAATTTTGACTGTAAATGGTTTCTGTTCCAAGATTAGTTGCCTGATTGTCAAGCGTAATCACTGCCTGCTGGCGGCTATTGAAGTAATATCTTCCAAGAGCGGCAGCAGCATTCAGCGACAAAGTAGAAGATAGTTTTGCTTCCATGCCAAACTCTGTTCCGAAATAAACCCTGTTAATATTGCTCAATGCGTAATTCACAAAGTTTCTGTAATCATCATGGAAGAAGGTAAGCACATTGTAGTCATTCTTCATGGAAGTATAATATCCATTCAAGCGAATCTTCAGACCCGGAGCATTGAGTATATAACCTGCTTCGTATGAAGCGACTTCTACACTTTTTAAATTCGATTGCTGGAAATCGCGTGTACGTGGTGCGATGTACACATTTTCAAAGAAGGGAGGCTTCGTCAAACGAGAAGCATTGGCATAAAAATAATTACGTCCATTCAGCTTGTAAGTAACACCCCCTTTTACTGCGTAATTGAGGAATTTGTTGACAGTTGATTTACCGAATGAGTTGTTTGGGAAAATACCTGTACGCACATTGCCCTCTCTCCAGAATCTGGTGTAAGACAATTCACCTGCTAAGAAGAAGTCAAATTTATTGTATTTGAAAACTCCTTGAGTCCATGTTGCGGCACGGTTAATATGCATCTCATAATTGTATCCGTACTTATCTCCCACTTTTAAGATCCTGTTAGGTGCATCCACATTGTTCTGATTCACAGTTGGGTCATTGGGGAAAGTGCGTTCAGCAAACTGATTCAGATCCAGATAAAATTCACCTCCAAGCAAATCATTTAAACGCTTGAAGTAGCGGTTGTTCTGCTGTTGATACGAAACACCGGCAGTCACATCTATATTATTATTAACACGAGTGTTAAGTACAGAATTAAAATTAAATCTAGTAGCATTAATCACACGATCTTCTAATACATAACGAGAACGGCGTCCGCTCACAGTATTGCCGGTAATTCCATTTGCGTTGTTGACAGTTTCAAAGCTGTTGGAGTTAGCCAGGTATAATCGATCCCAGTTTATCTGACGTAAATTGATATCTGCTTTCATAGCAGCTGCCATGGCTGCAGATTGTCCAGGATCCTCTTCCGCATAATAACTTGGTAAGTAGCGATAATAGTCGGGGCGGGGATCTGCAGAGTTGTACCAGTCAAGTCCCGAAACGCTGCGATCTCCGAATGAAAAGTTTACACCGGAATTAAGTCTTGTATTATTATTAATTCTGTATTCATGATTTAAAAAAATGAAAGGCTGATTCGTACGGGCTACACTCGCATTTCTTTTTTTTCCATTCTGGAATCCCCAGAAAGAGTTGTAATAATTCGTCCCCGCAAGTTCCTGCATTTCTTTCACTGCAGAACCCTGACGTCCGCTTTCTGTAGGAGCGCCAAATGCACTCAACGACAGCAAATGATTTTTTCCGATTTGCTTATCTACAGCAGCAAAGAAACTAAACCCACGAAAATAGGTGCCGGGTACATATCCTTCATCTGCATAGCGCGCACTTCCACTTATACTAAAGGCCCATCCTTTTTTGTTAATGCCGGTAGAATGTGTAAATGTCATACGATGACGGTAGTTGCGATTGCTCAACGCATACCCAATGCTGGTTTGTTTGCGTTGTTTGCTGGCGCGCATATCAATATTGGTATTACTTCCTATATCACCGAAAGCAAAGGTTGTGTATTGAAGTCCACTTGAGGCATCCCGCATACGAAATACATCATTTAACCCGCCCCATAGTCCGAAAGGTGCAAAACCGTTGTCGAGGTTTTCCATCGGGAGACCATTGATATAGGTAGTGAAATGGTCGGCATCATAACCACGAATCCGAAAACGAACCGGACTCCAGTTAAAAGAAGCTGCCGCAAAAAAAGGATCCCTGCCTGCCGATAATACAGATGAAATATTCTGGGCACTTCCGTCACCTGCATCATTCTCATCCAGAGAAACAATGGGGATGTTGTCCAGCACCCCTTCCTGAAAGTCTTGAACGGATGTGTCTTTTAAAGGGATAGTATCTCTGAGAGAACGGGTCGGACTCTTCGCGTGGGAAAGCCCGACATTGCCTGCAAATAGGAGCAGGAGAAGCAGTTTTGGTTTGATCATTACTTTTGGTTTTCAGAAAACGTCTACAAACTTAAAGGAAATCGGAACTTAACCTGATTTTTGTTCAGAATAGCCGAGATTATTTTTAAGTTAATCGAGTAAAATACAATAGATTATTTAGTTTTCCTATTTTTAGGTGCAATTAGAGTATTCATCTTTTAACTCAAAACCAGTCAGAAAAAGGGGCTACACTAAGCCTGAGTTTTCTTTAATACAGATATTTATGTCTTTTAAACAATTGACTCTTGTTTCGTTTTTTTTGATGTTCGCGGGAAGTTCCTATTCGCAACAAGAGAAAACGCAATATAAAATAGCGATCATTGGGTTTTATAACCTCGAAAACCTGTACGATACAATTGACAACCCGATGGTGGATGACAACGAGTTTTTGCCGAACGGGCCTAAAAAGTATAATTCAGAGATTTATAACGACAAACTTGAAAAATTAGCAACTGTGCTCTCTCAGATGGGAGCAGATCAAACCCCTGACGGTCCCGCTATTCTTGGTGTGGCGGAAGTAGAGAATGACACTGTTCTCAGGGATTTAGTGAAACATCCTCTTATAGCAAAGAGACAGTATGCAATTGTTCATTATGATTCCAAAGATGCGAGAGGGGTAGATGTTGGACTTCTTTACAACCCTAAATATTTTACGGTAGAAGAAAGTGACAAATTATTTGTACAACTCCCTTCCGGCGCCAAAGACGCGTATTTCACGCGTGATGTTTTATGGGTGAAAGGAAAGTTTGACGGCGAAACAATTCATGTTTATGTAAATCACTGGCCGAGCCGGAGAGGTGGCGAAAAGCGTAGCGCTCCGGGTAGGGCTGCTGCTGCCCAGGTTTGTCGCAATCACATGGACTCTATTTTAAAAATAGATCCCAATGCAAAGTTTGTGCTGATGGGCGATCTGAATGATGATCCTGTTAATGCCAGTTTAACCAAAATTATAGGCGCAAAGCCGGAGCCTGAACAGGTGGTGGGGTCTAGAGAGATGTATAATCCCTGGTATAATATGTATAA
>JBIIPV010000165.1:0-3869 GCA_044342435.1 Lacibacter sp.
GGCGTTTGTGGTGAATGTGGTGCGTGATATCGTGAGCAGATACGATGTTGATGCAATTCACTTCGATGATTACTTCTATCCTTACAGAATCCCGGATAAAGAATTTCCGGATGATGCCAGTTATGCCCGTCATGGAAAGGGCATGACCCGAGATGCCTGGAGAAGAAGCAATGTAGATTCAGTGATTTATCAGTTGTTTACCACTATACGCGAAACCAAACCGGGCGTGAAATTCGGTATCAGTCCGTTTGGTGTTTGGCGCAACAACGATAAGGATCCGCGGGGCAGTGAAACCAGGGCCGGTCAAACAAACTATGATGATTTGTATGCAGATATTCTATTGTGGCTCCAAAAAGGCTGGATTGATTATGTTGCACCGCAGCTTTATTGGGAGTTTGAGCATAAAACAGCACCATTTGCGACACTCATAGACTGGTGGAGCCGGAATACTTACGGCAAACATTGTTACATTGGCCTTGGGGTGTATCGTGTAGGATCAAACAAAGCATGGAAAGACACCACCCAATTGCCCCGGCAGATCGAACGCATCCGCCAAACATCGAATGTACACGGAATGATCTTCTTCAGTTCGAAATCATTTGAAAAAAATCCGAACGGATGGAATGATGTTTTAAGATTGAAATATTTCCGGGAGCCTGCACTCATTCCTGAAATGAAATGGTTGGGAAAATAGTTTACAAGAACTGACAAATCTCATCGCCTCTTCTTGTTTTAATCATCGTTTGGGTGGGCACGCAAATCTATTTTTGCTTTCTAATCAAACGGGCATGAGAAAAGTGATACTTGCTCTCGACGGCGAACATTTCCCGAAAGGAGCTTTTGAACTGGCTGCTTCCATACACAGAGAAGAACCAATTCTTTTAATAGGTGTTTTTTTAAGTCCGGTCGACATCTCCAGGATTGTTGCCTATACGGGAATTGAAGCGATTCCTTTAATGCCCTCACTTGCAGAAAGTGACTATTCAGAGCAGGTGCAGAATAATATTAACCTGTTTCAACAGAAGTGTATTTCAGAAGGGTTAGAATTTCGGGTGCATAATGATGCAGAAAATCTGCCGCTTGCTTCGCTTGTAAAAGAAACGCGTTTTGCCGACCTCGTACTGATCAGCAGGGAATCATTTTTTTCTAATATCAGCAAGAGCCAGCCCAATGAATACATGCAGGAGTTTCTAAAAAAATCAGAATGCCCTGTTCTCATTGTGCCTGACCAGCTGGAAATGCCCGACAGAATTGTGTTGTTGTATGATGGGGATGTTTCCTCTCTTTTTGCCATCAAACAGTTTACATATCTCTTCCCCGAAAAATGCAAATTGCCGGCAACACTCATTCAGGCAACCGTTAGTGCTGATGACCGATTGGAAGACCAGGAACTGGTTTCCGAGTTGGCTGCCAGACATTTTGCAGATCTTACATTACAGGAAGTGGCCTTGCACGACAGGCATGAAGCCGCGGCCTTTTTAAGCGGACAGGAAAAAAGTTGGCTTGTTACCGGAGCGTACGGACGTAGTTTGTTCAGCAACCTGTTTCGCAAAAGCTTTGCCGATGAATTAATTCAAAGGCTGGCACTCCCCTTGTTTATTGCTCATAAATAGCAGCATTCGCTGCAATACTTTGGTTGGTTTACGCCCTGCCGTTCCCGGCGGGGTTTTGTTTTTCAGATTCTAAAATGATTTGTATGGATATGTTCATTCATGGTAGCAGGCTGCTTCGGGAAATACAGGAAGAGTTTCAGGCCTCTTATCCCTATCTGAAAATGATTTTTTTATGGAAAAAAAATCCCGATGACAAATATGAGATTTTGCCGGAAGCAAGTGAACCATTCATCAGAATCGCAGATATTTCACGAGAAAATTTACAAGGGTTTATATCAATTGATGACCATACAAGACTTAACCAACTGATGAACTTATTTAAAGCTGAATTTGATATATCGGTCAATTTTCTTCATTTCACCAAGGCAGGCTGGGTATCTGCTTGCGATATCACGGAAGCAACGATTAAAGAATTAAATGAACAAGGACGTATTTGTTTTCACAGTATTCACAATGTTTATGTGAAACCGGATCATCTTTTATGATTTTTTTTAGAGAGTTTATTTGTTCATGAATTTTGTTTCGGAAGTATCTTCGTAGCAATGACTCCGAAACAAAACACAAAGCACGCCGAAATCCGTTTTCTTGAAGGTCCTCAAAGTCGCTGGAGGGAATTTAAATTTGCCGTGAAGGTTTTATTTGAATTCATCAAAGGTTACAGAAGCCTTGCTTTCGTTGGACCTTGCGTGACCATTTTTGGTTCCGCCCGTTATAAGGAAGATCATCCTTATTATGATCTCACAAAGAAAGTAGGTGCTGAAGTAGCAAAGATGGGCTTCACTGTACTTACAGGCGGAGGTCCCGGACTAATGGAAGCAGCAAACCGCGGTGCAAAAGAAGTGAATGGAAGAAGTGTAGGTTGCAATATCGTTCTTCCTCATGAACAAAATCCCAATCCTTATCTTGATAAATGGGTAAACATCCGGTATTTTTTTGTCAGAAAAACATTACTCATCAAATATTCCTATGCGTTTATCTGCATGCCCGGAGGTTTTGGTACACTCGATGAATTGTTTGAAGCGCTTACACTCATACAGACCGGGAAAATCAAAAACTTTCCGGTGATACTGATGGGAAATGAGTATCATGAAGAGTTGACTGAACACATAGAGAAAATGAAAAAAAACGGCACCATCTCTCCGGAAGACCTTCAATTGTTTACCATTACCGACAATATTGAAGAAGCCTTACAGATAATAAAAGAGAAAAGCATTCATCGGTTTTCCCTTCGCCACGAAGAACCCAAGCCCTTCGGATGGCTGTTTGAAAGACAAGGGAAATGACCTTCGGGATGATATAAGTCATATTTTGACTTGAGGCCGATCATCGATCTCCCAATTTATTAATGACAAATTTGTGTTGAAAAGCTGCCTGTATATATAGTTTAAGCAGTCGGTGTTATCAAACGTAATTGAGTATTCTTTTTTCACCAACCAGAAATTTGAAAGGCAGCTTTCATTGTTCTGCTAAACTACCGAAAGATGTCAGGTTATTTTTTTCACGTGTATAAAGAAGAAAATGAAAAATGGCAGCAAACGCTCAATATGCAGCGAGGCGAATTGCCGGCTATGCGTGAAGTGTTATTGAAAATGATCCGTAATAAGCCGGGTGAAAAACACCTTGATAATGCAAGATATTTAAACCGTGAACTGGAAAATCAGGAAGAGGTAATTGACCAGATCTCCGAGAAGATAAAGTCGCAACAAGGGAAACTGCAAATTTTAGATGAAGAAAATAAATCTCAGGCAAATTCAGGAACGGCTTTTTATGACCAGGAAGAATTAAGAGACGAGCTTCTACGGTTCGAGAAAAACTACCTGAGTCTCAAACAAAAAATCCAAACTTATATACTGTCGGTTTTATGATGTCAATGGAAGCAGTTGATTTAAAAAATAAAACGAAATCTGTTTGTCACCATTGTAGCGACTTCGGACTATTTACAAAAGTCAGCGCAAAGAGGAGGAAGTTGTAAGGTCCTTTTCATCTTTCTTTGATAATTGTTTTCTGTTAATAAGAAAAACACCTGTGAAGATAAGCGCAGCTGCCAGCAGCTTGTACAAAGCAGCTTCTTCATTTAAAAAGAGAATAGATATTGCTGCAGAAAAAATCGGTTGTACGTAAATGTAGGACCCTGTTGCAGAAGGACTCAGTTGATGAAGAGCGAACGCAGTAAATAAATATGCAAGAAAAGTTGCACCGATAACTACAAACGACAAAGCAGCCCATGAATTGAGATCAAAGTTTTCCCATTTTGTT
>JBIIPV010000166.1:0-3850 GCA_044342435.1 Lacibacter sp.
AAGCGTTTTCCATTCCTGTTTGAATGCCTCGGTTTGCTGTAGTAATTCATCCAGAATATGATCGCCATGCATCGCGTAAAATGTCCAGATGGATTCCGTTCTTTCTTGCAGCGAACCACCCGGAAACAATTCCTGTCTGATTTTTTCTATGCGTCTTTGTTCATCAGAAAACCGTCTTCTGCCGGCACGTTCCATCTTTTTTACCAGAGCCTGTAATTTTTTCTCGGCATCGCGCTGAAGTGCATGCACATGATTTTTAAGACCAGAATCAACCTGAGCCGCTTTAAGTGATATGGTTTCATATAATTTTTGAAGCTCATTCAATTCTTCCTCCAGGCCTGTTTGAACTTCAGCATGTTTTTTTACATACTGATTGAGTAAAACAGAAGATGGATGAAAAAAATAATTCACATTAAAACCCAGTTTGTTTATTTTCTTTTCGGTTTCTTCTTTTACCAGCAAAAAAGATTGCCGAAGAAGAAGTACAGGGAAAGGCAACTGATAGAAATGAAATAAATCTTTCAGTTCAAGCCAGTATGACAACTCTCCTGCTCCACCCACAAAAGCAATATTGGGTAAAATCATTTCCTGATAGAGAGGTCTCAAAATTACATTCGGACTAAATCGTTCCGGAAATGATGCTAACTCCTGCAACAATTCATCCTTGCTGAAACGGATATTTGTATTCATCACTTTCCAAATCTCTTCATCTTTCTGAATCCTTTCTCTGCGATCATCCTTCAGATAAAACAAATTGATTTCCCTAACACCGGTTTGTATAGAGTACCGGCCATTCAGCTTCTCAATGGTATTCTGTACGATGTTCTGCGCATTCTGGTTGAGCAACTCATCATTCACGATGGAATTGAATTGCGCTTTTAACTCTTTAGAATCAGCAATCAACACTAGCAGTCCCCATTTCGAAAACAAGGAATGAACAAGCAGGAAGGTTGCTTCTTCAATGGATCGGCCTTTCGCAAAAGCATCTTTTAATAATCGAAGTACTTCCTCTCCGTGAGGATAAACTGGCAGCAGCGAAGAAAGTTGTTTTAGGAGATCCATCACACCATCATCCACCAGCATTTTTCCAAAGGCGCCTGACTGCCCCGTTTCCCAGGAATATCGCTCACCCATTACACGGCAATGACCAAGTTCATCAAAATCAGCATCTTCATTTCCCATATAATACACAGGTACAAAATGACAATCGGGGAATTGGTGTTTAAGCTCGATGCTTAATTTGATGGCATGAATGATTTTATAGATGAAATAGACAGGGCCTGTAAATAAGTTGGGCTGATGAGCGGTGGTGACGGTGAAAGTATTGGCTTCTTTCAGTGATGCGATTTGCGATAGTATGTATTGATCGGGATGAATAGACTCATATTGTCGCATCAGGTGTGCAACCAGCACTTCCCGATTGACAGGAAATTCCTTGCGATGATGGATTGCTTCGGAGATGCCTGCCATATCCGGAGAAAATTCAAAAAAAGGCTTTACCGAATCGGAACGATCAAGGTAATCGAGCACCAAATCGGGAAAATACCCGGTGTCGCGGTAAGGAAGATATGTTGCCTTCGCAGCCATTCATACAAAAGTAGCGACATTCCGGCAAGGAGTAAGAGATAAAGCCAGCGATGAAAGTCTCACAGAACTTAACTTTGAGCTTCTAAATGCAAACCTACGGCCATATACTGCTTTTTGCCATGCCCATATTCCTGGTTCTTGTACTGGGGGAAAAATGTTACGGGCTTTACAAAGGAACAGACCGTTTCCGACATATGGATATGATTTCCAGTTTCACCAGCGGCATCACTAATATCACCAAAGATGTACTCGGACTAAGCATTGCCATCATCAGTTATGAATGGATGGTCCGGCATTTTGCCGTGATGCAAATTGAGAACAGCATTGTGGTTTATCTAATTGCCTTTGTTGTTCTGGATCATTCCGGATATTGGACACATCGTATCAATCACCAATACAATCTCTTCTGGAATGCGCACCGCATTCATCATAGCAGTGAAGAATTCGACCTGGCATGTGCTTTAAGACAAAGCATCTCAGCTATTGTGAAGTTGTTTTTGATTTTTCTTCTACCTGCGGCTTTTCTTGGTGTACCTACCAAAGTAATCGCAATTGTTGCTCCGCTTCATTTGTTTGCACAGTTCTGGTATCATACCCGACATATTGGCAACATGGGTATTCTGGAAAAAATAATCGTTACACCTTCCCATCACCGCGTACATCACGCCATCAATCCCGAATACATCGATAAAAACTACTCTCAGATTTTTATATTCTGGGACTTTCTATACGGTACATTTCAAAAAGAAGAAAAGCATATTCCGCCTGTTTATGGCATTACCCTGCCTGCAGCAACCTGGAACCCGATACGTATTAATTTCCAACACCTTGCCTTGCTGATCAAAGATGCCTGGCGCACAAAGATTTTAAGAGACAAACTCCGCATCTGGCTGATGCCGGCCGGCTGGCGCCCTGCGGATGTGGAAGAGAAATATCCTGTGAGAAAAATAACGGATGTCACAAATCAGATCAAATACGACACCCCTTCATCCGGCATTTTCATTGCCTGGTGCTGGTTTCAATTATTGATATTACTTGGCTTTATCAGTTATCTTTTTGCTTTTTTTAACCCCATGCATCAATTAAATGGAATGTATGTTTATTTGTACGGGCTATTTATTTTTCTTTTCGTTTACGCATTAACAGATTTGATGGACCGAAATCGAACTGCATTATCATGGGCATCCTTGCAGTTATTAGTAGCCGTTTTTTTATGGAACTACACGGATGGGTGGTTTGGTGCCGATCAACTGCATAAAATCATCCCATCAATCATTCTTGCCTATCAATTCTTTTCCTTTTCCGGCACCTTGTTTTTTTTCTTAGCGCAAAGCGCAGATGATAAATTTCAAACATCAAAAAAAATAATTTCACCTGAGAGATAATGGCATTGATGATCAATATACATAGCCATCAGGCGGGAGGGAAAGATGAAGTCACCATTCATAATATCCATCAGGGATTTACAAACCCTTTACCCAAAGGATATTTCTCAGCAGGAATACACCCATGCCATATCGATCAACTTCACCCGGATCAACAATTAGAAGAGTTATCTGCATTGGTCGGAAACCCCTCGGTTATTGCCATTGGCGAATGTGGGATTGACAGGCTTTCAGGTTCCGATCCGGTTTTGCAAAAGAACATTTTCTCTGAACAAATCAAACTGGCAATTCATTTCTCAAAGCCGCTAATTATTCATTGCGTTAAGGCTTTCGATGAACTCAAGGCAACATTAAAAGAAAACAAATGTTCCGTACCCGTCATTTATCACGGTTTTGCGAAAAGCTCACCACAACTCGCAAATGATCTTTTAAACGATGGCGCTTATCTTTCTTTTGGTGCCTCCTTGTTTCATGAATCGATGGCAGAGGTTTTTAGATACATACCCGACAATCGATTTTTTCTGGAAACTGACGATCACTCAATTACGATTGAATCAATTTATCAACAAGCCTGCAAATTGAAGAAATACGAAATCGAATATTTGTCTGATTTATTGATTATCAATTTCAATAAAGTATTTAACTCAATATTTATTTAATATATTATGCAAGACCTTTCATGGCTTTCCAGAACCAAATTATTAATAGGAGAAGACTCTCTTTTACACCTGACGCGTTCTCATGTATTGGTGGTTGGACTCGGCGGAGTTGGCTCATATGCCGCAGAATTTATTGCACGCAGCGGAGTTGGAAAAATGACCATTATTGACGGCGATGTGGTGGATCCTTCGAACCGCAACAGGCAGCTTCCGGCGCTT
>JBIIPV010000167.1:0-3830 GCA_044342435.1 Lacibacter sp.
TTCAGTTTTATCATATCCCCCATTATTTGTCCAATGGAAACATTCTTACGCTTCATGAAAGTTATCGCGATATTCCAAGATGGATTGAAATAGATAGTAGTGGCAGGAAAATTCAAAAGTTGATAAAAGATATTGATGTAGAATCCTATTATTCATTGAGGGGAAATCATATTGTATATACCACATTCAAACCCGATATCAGATGGGGATGGAAAGAATATTCTGATATTAAAGTATTGGATTTCAAAACCGGAAAGAGAAAAAATATCACAACCCGCTCACGACTTTTCATGCCTGATCTATCCCCCGATGAACAAATAATCGTAGCCGTTTCCTCCGAAACAAACCAGGCTTGCCATTTACAATTCATCAGTGTCTCCGATAAATCCATTAAAACATTTCCCAATCCAAATCATTACATCTATACTTATCCTAAGTTTTCTTCTGATGGTGCCAGTATTTACAGTGCAGTCAGAAATTCAAAAGGTGAAATGGCAATTATTAAAAATGATTGTTCAACCGGAGAAGAAAAGATATTATTGCCTTTTGCCAATGTGCCTGTCTCTTATCTGCATGTTACAAATGAGTTTGTTTTTTATTCTTCTCCGTCCGGACAATCAGATCAACTATTCAAATTAAATCTCAATGATTTATCTGTTACACAAATGGAAGGATTGGTTAATGGCAACTACCAGGCATCTTACAATACTTCCAACGGTAAACTTGTATGGAATACCTGGACAGCCGACGGATTGTTATTACAAGAGAAAAGCCTGAATGAATTAAACTTTAAAGAACGGAAGAATCAAAATAATCTGAAATTGCTTTTTGCCAAAGACACCACCGGTTCAGTTTATGAAAATGTATTGAATGAAATTCAATCAAAAAAAATCGAATCGAAACCTTATCGTCAGGGGTTGCACCTCTTGAATATTCATAGCTGGCGTCCAAGGTTTGTGGATCCTGATTATGGTTTGACTTTATACAGTGATAATATACTCAATACATTCACTGGTGAACTTGCCTATACCTTTAATCGCAACGAATCATCACACCAGGCATCAGCAGCCATGTTGTATGGCGGCCTGTATCCTTTTCTTCGTGCAGAAGTCTCTCAAACATGGAATAGAAGTATTGCTTTGAATGCTGATACAATGATTACCTGGAATCAGCAGGGAATGAATGCCGGCTTCATCCTGCCATTCAATTTGACAGGAGGCAGAAATTTCAGGAGTCTCTCTATTCGTGTAAATATCCACTCCGACAGAATTCAATATACCGGTATTGCAAAAACTCTTTATGCTGATGATCGTTTTCAGTATTACAGCAGTTCAATCAGCTGGGTGCAGCAATCACAAAAAGCAATTCAGCAGATCTATCCCAGATGGGCACATACTTTTTTTGTGCAGCACAGATACACATTGAACGGAATCAAGGGGAGTCAGTTATTGGTGAATGCTTCTGTTTATCTTCCGGGCTTATTCAATAATCATAGCTTGGTTTTATTTGCATCTTATCAGGGAAGAGACACGCTACGTGGTTCACGTTTTTCGAATAGTATTTCATTTTCAAGAGGGTATAATCCGGTCAATTTTCCTAGAAGCAAAAGGTTTTCCGCAAACTATCATTTTCCATTGTTATATCCGGAGTTTGGTGTAGGGCAATTGATTTATTTGCTTCGTGTCAGAAGCAATTTCTTTTATGATCATCTCGAGGGAAAAAGCTTAAGGACTGGAAGAAGATTCCCTCTCAGGTCGGCCGGAGCTGAATTGTTTTTTGATACACGTTTCTGGAACCAGGTACCAGTATCGTTTGGTATTCGCTACAGTCGTTTATTGGATACTGATTTGCTGCAACCCGGTAGAAATCCCAATCAATTTGAATTGATTGTGCCGCTTGATTTATTCTAAAAAAGATATATGGATATTTATTTAGTAGAAAATATTAAGATCTATTGTTGTAGCTTTCATTGTTCCCATATTTACAAGAAACCCGTAACTCGTAATCCGCCCGCTTCGCAGTCGGACTTCGCCCATAACCCGTAACTAACTTTTATGAACTGGAAAAAAATTGATTCAAAGTATTTGTTTCGTGACAACTGGCTGACATTAAGAGCCGATCGTTGTGAACGTCCAGACGGTAAAATCATTGATCCTTATTATGTGTATGAATTTCCCGACTGGGTTACGGCAGTTGCTTTTACGAAAGAAAATGAAATGATTTTAATCAGACAATACAGACATGCACTCGGAGAAACCGTTATTGAAATACCCGGCGGTTGTGTGGATCCTTCCGATAGCAATTTAGAGGAAGCCTGTGCAAGGGAACTGATGGAAGAAACAGGGTATCGCTTTGAATCTTTTGAGTATCTCTGTAAAACCAGTGCCAACCCTTCTACCAACAGCAACCTCATGCATGTTTTTATTGCAAAGGGAGGTGAAAAAATAAATGAACAGAAACTGGATGAGGCAGAGGATATCGAAATTTTAATTGTATCGATAGATGAAGTGAAAGAGATGCTCAGACAAAATCAATTAATTCAAAGCATGCATGTGACAGCTCTGTTATATGGACTTAACAGAGTAGGAGAGTTGCATTTTTGAATCGAAATATTTAAAAATAAAATGTTTGTGATTTATTAAGGTAAAAAGCGCGCGAGCCAGGCAAACCGCGCGGAGCGATCGGGTTTGCCTAGATTTTTCTTTGGGTACTTTTATTTGTTATTTATATTGGGTTTAAATGGTCGCATAGAATGCTGAAGCATTTCTTTGTAGCAATGACAAAAAAAGTAACAATAATACAAGAATTGCATTCTGGCAAATTTGATTCTTTTAAATTGAAAGAAGGTAAATTATTAAAAGTTTCTTCGAGTTCTGTTTCCAAATATGATAGATACAATTGGGTAATCTGCAATTATATGATATCATCTTATAAAATAAGATGTTATTCATTTAACTGCAAACTATTTTTTAACTCCACTTCTCCAACTACAAAGACACTTCCGCATACAAGAATGAGGTCATCCTTTGTTGCATTTTGTAATGCAGTTGCGAGTGCTAAGTTCACATTTTTGTAATGATTGCCACTCAATCCATAAGATTTAGCTAATTCCTGTAATTGAGTTTCATCCATTGCTCTGGGTATCTGCGCTTTTGTAAAATAGTATGATGCATCAACAGGCAGCAAAGCAAGCACAGAGGAAACATCCTTATCGCTTACCATGCCTATGATGATATGTAAATCATGATAGCTTGTTTCTTTGAGTTGACTCATCATTTGCCTGATGCCATCTGCATTGTGTGCTACATCCAGAACCACCGTAGGATTCTTTTGAATGATTTGCCATCTTCCGGCAAGGCCGGTATTTTTCTGCACGGATTTCAATCCTTCAATTATGTTTTCTTCTTTTATATTCCATCCTTTTTTTTGTAAAATTTGAATGGCTTGCAGCGCTGTGATCAGATTTTTTTGCTGATATCCTCCTTGAAGATCTAAATGATAAATATGATTTACGTTCTGTTTATCTGTTACTTCAATAGAGAAATAATCATCTCTGTTAGATGACTTCACACTGAAATTAGCTTCTGCGTGATATATTTCACTGTTGCATTCTTTGGCTTTCTTTTCAAAGACGGATTTAGTTTCGGGAAGTATTTCACCGATCACTACAGGTATATCTTGTTTGATGATGCCTGCTTTTTCAAAGGCGATTTCCGGCAGTGTATTACCAAGCAGTTGCATGTGGTCAAATCCGATATTGGTGATGACACTGAGCAAAGGGGTGATCACATTGGTGCTGTCGAGTCTTCCTCCTAATCCGGTTTCAATAA
>JBIIPV010000168.1:0-3810 GCA_044342435.1 Lacibacter sp.
GGTGACGACGTTCATTGATGAGCCCGAAGCGTGGCATAATACACCTCACTTCATACTGGCTGTCATTTGCCTTAATGGCCAACTGGTTCACAACGGATGAAAAATCCGTCTCCTCCAGATAGGGCGACATTTCACTGGCTATGAATAAAATTCGTTTCTTTGCTGCGGACATGTTGGGTTGTTACGTGAGCTTTTCCGGTTGTTTCGGGGAGCAAAAGTACAATATTTTAAGGAATATTCCCTTACCCGACAAGCCTGGAACCCTTTACACATGCAGATTTTTCATTTTGGAGAAGATCTTAAAGGTGGGCTGAATGCCCTACATCAATCCGGAAAAAGGATTGGATTTGTCCCCACCATGGGTGCCCTTCACCAGGGGCATCTGTCCCTTTTAGCCCGAGCCAAAGAAACCTGTTCCACCGTTGTGGTGAGCATTTTTGTGAACCCAACACAGTTTAACGAAATCAGTGATTTTGAAAACTATCCTTCCACCCTAACCACCGATATATCCTTGCTCACGAAAGCAGGTTGCGATATTCTCTTCACCCCATCGGTCAAAGAGATGTATCCTGAAGGACCCGAAAAGAAGAACCAATACAACCTGGGTTATCTGGAAGATATATTGGAAGGAAAATACAGACCAGGACATTTTCAGGGAGTATGTCAGGTCGTTGATCGTTTGCTGAACATAGTGGATCCGGATCTCCTATTTCTCGGGGAGAAAGATTTCCAGCAATGTAAGGTCATAGAAAAATTATTATCGATCACAGGCAGGGAATCAAAAACTAAATTAATCATCTCCCCTACTATTCGGGAAACTGACGGGCTTGCAATGAGCAGCCGGAATCAACGATTAAGTGAATCTCAAAGAATAAAATCCGCAATGATTTACAAATGCCTTCAGCAAATTAGCGAGGATATAAAATTGTCAACTTTGATTTCAGCAAAAAAGAATGCGGTTAAGTTTTTGACAGATGAAGGATTTGATGTGGATTATGTTGACATTTTAGATAATAATACGCTTGAGTATTTGTCGTATCCTATGGAATCAGGAACCATGCGGGTATTAGTTGCAGCAAAACTGGGAGAGATCCGACTCATTGACAATATTATGTTGTAACTGCGCTTATGTTAAAAACAAATATTGCTAATTTCGCGCCATGCTGATAGAAATTTTAAAATCCAAAGTTCACAGAGCTACTATTACGGAAGCCAACCTGCATTACATTGGAAGTCTCACCCTGGATGAAGACCTGATGGATGCAGCGAATATGGTTGAATATGAAAAAATTCAAGTCGTTAATGTCAATAATGGCACCCGTATAGAAACATATTTAATTAAAGGAAAACGAGGAAGTGGGGTATGTTGTCTGAATGGTCCTGCAGCCAGGCAAGGTGCAGTAGGCGACATAGTTATTATTTTATCTTATGCCTCCATTTCCTTCGAAGAAGCGAAATCATTTAACCCGGTGGTGGTATTTCCGAAGGATGGAAACAAACTTTGACTTAACTTTCGGACTTCTCTTATGCTCCGAAAACGTTTGCGCACCATATTACAGGTTTTGTTTTTTGCCGGCTTAGGCATTGGTATCGTTTGGTGGATGGGAAAAAGCATCGATGAGAAAGGATGGAATCAAATACAGAATTCTGTTGCCAACGCGAGATACTGGGTCATTCTACCTGTTTTTGTTACACTTCTTGTCAGCCACTACTTAAGAGCCATGCGATGGAAGCTGCTGATTCAATCTTTGGGTTATCAGGCTTCCAATTTCAACTTATTCAGCATGGTGATGATTGGTTATATGAGTAACCTGGCTGTACCTCGCTTAGGTGAAATTTTGAAATGTACCTTGTTGTCACGTTACGAAAAAATTCCGCCGGAAAAACTCGTTGGCACCATTGTAGCAGAACGCGCAGTGGATCTCGTTTCACTCATCATTGTTGTCATGATCACCATCATTCTGCAGGCAGATGTGGTTGGGGGTTATGCCCAGGAATTATTTCAACTAATTACAGGCAATTCAGCAGATAACAGCAATTACTGGCGGCTTGCGCTTTTCTTTGCCCTCTTATTACTTGTAATTATTGGCGTATATTATTTCTATAAGAAAAACAGAAATAAAAATTGGGTAGTTAAAATCAAATCCATCTTAAAAGGTGTTTATGATGGCTTGATGAGTATTCGAAATGTAAAGAATAAAAAAACATTTATTCTTCAATCTATTGCCATCTGGTTATTGTACCTTGTCAGCATACAATTTGGATTTTATGCCCTGAAAGAAACGGAGGGACTGAGCATAGCTGTGGCTTTATCTGTTCTTTGTTTTGGAAGTTTGGGTATGCTGGTGCCTACTCAAGGAGGACTCGGCTCTTATCAATATGCAGTTCAGCAAACCCTGGTTTTATATAGCATTGGCAGTGCATTGGGTTATGCTTTTGGATGGATTCTCTGGATTGCGCAGATGGGAATTGTTCTGATATCCGGACTGCTGTGTTTTATACTCCTCCCAATTTACAACAGAAAGAAAATATGAGAATCGTAAAGCACCTGGATAATAAAATGATGAAAGAGGAAGAACTTCTTCGTTGGGTAGAAAGATGGAAGTTTGCAGGAAAAAAAATAGTCTTTACCAATGGTGTATTTGACCTTCTACATGCCGGTCATATTCACTCGCTCAAACAAGCTGCAGTTTTCGGAGAAATTCTTATTGTTGGAATGAATAGTGATGCATCTGTGAAAAGACTGAAGGGAGAAAGCAGACCGGTACACTGTGTTGAGGACAGGACTGAGATACTTGCTTCTTTGGAAATGGTAGATGCTGTTGTGATATTTGAAGAAGATACACCGCTGAATCTCATTCAAAAAATAAAGCCGGATATTCTTGTAAAAGGAGGTGATTATTCAATAGATACAATTGTTGGCGCAAAAGAAGTAATGGCATTGGGGGGGAAAGTTGAAATTATTCCATTAGTTCCCGGGAAATCATCTACCAACCTGATTAATAAGATAAGCAGTCTTTAAAGGAGATTTCATTTCTTTTGAAAACTTAACATTTCGATTTGTCTGCCAAAAGTAATTTTGCAGCAATCATTGTCATATGAGAAAACCACCAATCAAAATTAATTTCAGGGATATCAGCTGGCTTTCCTTCAATGCCAGGGTGCTTCAGGAGGCGGATGATGAGCGTGTTCCATTAAGAGAAAGATTACGTTTTTTGGGAATTTTCTCCAATAACCTTGACGAATTCTTTCGGGTTAGGGTTGCCACTTTGAAAAGAATGGCTGAGCTCAAACACAAGATGCAGTATAAAATGCACCTGGAAAGAAATCCTGCTCAGATACTGGAACAAATACAGGAAATTGTATTGAAGCAACAAAGCGAATTTAATCGCATCTGGAACCATGTGCAGCAGGACCTTAAAAAAGAAAAAATATTTCTCGTTAACGAAAAAAAACTCAACAAGGAACAGAAATTATTTGTCGAAAATTACTTTGAATCCGAAGTTCGTTCAGAGGTGATTCCACTGATGATAGAAAGTAATCCTCAAATGCCCTATCTCAGAGAAAGATCGTTGTATCTGGCCGTTTGTATGAGCAACAGCAAACATGCTTATTCAAAAAAGTATGCCCTGATTGAAGTGCCTTCGAGAAACAAAAGAAGATTCATTGAACTGCCCTCCCCTTCCGGCACACACCACATCATTTTAATGGAAGATGTTATTCGTCATTGTCTTCCCCGTATCTTTTCGTTCCTCGGTTACGATAGTTTTCAAGCTCATATTATTAAAGTAACCAAAGATGCAGAAATTG
>JBIIPV010000169.1:0-3799 GCA_044342435.1 Lacibacter sp.
ACTGTTTACCTTCATGTCATTGGGGATTTATGCCCAGAGCTATGACTGGAAAGATGAAACATTGATTCCAAAATCAGGGAAATCACAACAAAGCGAATTTCTTCAAAATCAGTATCCTTTTCCTGCAAAACCCCGGAATCAGTGGGAAATTGGTTTAAGTGTTGGGAACGTTTTTGTTAGCGGTGATGTTAGTACCCGTATGCCTAACTGGGCATGGGGTGCTCATATTCGTAAGGCTATGGGGTATGTCTTTTCTGCCCGCTTGTCTTACTCAGGAGGTATTGCTACAGGAATGAACTGGAGCCCATCTTTCAATTATGGAAGAAATCCGGCTTGGGCATCTAAATACAATGCGCCTGTGAATATGCAGTGGGCTTATGCTCCTCTGCCTGGCATGCAACCCGGAGCCCTGTATCAGGTTTCCAGTGTGAACAATGCGGTTCCTTTCGAGGGAAGTAAAGCAGACGCAGTTTATTCTAATTACAGAACTTCTATCCATCAGGTTGCATTGCAGGGTATTTTTACTCTGAACAATGTTCGTTTCCATAAATCTAAAACAGGATTTTTATTATATGGTATTGCCGGTATTGGAGGAATGGTTTATGAAACCAATGTAAACGCTCTTGATGGCAACAATGGCACTTATGCGGGTTTATTTAATCAGGTTAACAGTACTTATAACGGAGGCCAATACAAAAACCGCAACAAAATTCGTCGTGATCTGAGAGCGGGAATGGATAAAACTTATGAGACCCCTGCAGATGGTCATCAGTTTCGTCGTCCCAAATTATTTGATATGACCTTCAAGCCAACTGTACAGGCTGGTTTCGGAGTTTCATTCAAATTAAACAAGCGCTTTAGTTTAGGAATTGAAGAAGTACTTACTTGGACTAACGACGATCTTCTGGATGGCCAGCGCTGGCAGGAAACACCTTATGGAGATGCTGCTATGACACGTGATTTCGATAACTGGCATTATACCAGCGTTAACGTGAATTACAGCCTTGGCGCAAAATCTGTGGCTCCTTTGTGGTGGTTAAACCCACTCGATTTCTCATATAATGAATTGAATGCACCCCGCCACATGAAAATGCCAAAGCCGGTATTGGATGATGCGGATGGAGATGGTGTAACAGACCAATTTGATCGTGAGCCCAATACTCCTGCAGGCACGCCTGTTGATACACATGGTGTAAGCCGTGATACTGATGGAGATGGTGTTCCTGATTCTAAAGATAAAGAGCTTATCACACCTACTCAGTGTCAGCCTGTTGATGCGGATGGTGTTGGTAAGTGTCCGGATCCTGAATGCTGCAAAAATGGCGGTGGCGGAGGAGGTGGAAATTCCACTTGTTCTATCGAAGATTTGCCTTCAATCAATTTCGGAGGAGGTTCTTCAGCATTGTCTTCCGACAGCAAGAAACTTCTTGAAAATGTAGCTGCTTCTCTCCGTTCAAACCCGGGATGTAAAGTAGTTGTATGTGGAAGTGCAGCTAAGAGCAAATCAGGTCAGGCTATAGGTCAGAAAAGAGTGGATGTGATTGCTAATTATCTCATTCAAAATCTTGGAATTACTTCAGACAGGGTACTATCACAATACGACTGCAGCAGCGGTGATCCGGCTGTAGTTGAATTGCGTCCTGAACAGAAATAATACATATTGACAACCAAAATTAACTGCTGAAGGGTCTCTCACTGAGGCCCTTTTTTTATTCATCCCATTCTTTCGGTAAATCACGAAAAATCTGTAATTTCGCAGGCTCTTATGAAGGGAATCCGCATTTTGTTGTTTGTTTCTGTGCTTATGGCATTTTGTGGATGCAGCCGCAACAGTCTGACTAAAATCCTTAAAAGCGGGGATGTAGAATACAGACTTCGAATGGCTGAGCAGTTCTTTGCATCACAGAAATACGCGAAAGCCCAGATCATCTATGAAGATCTGTTTCCATTACTTAGAAATGATCCACGTTTCGAAGATCTCTACTACAAATACGCTTATTGCATGTATTATCAGAGAGATTTTGTGAATGCAGAAAATTTGTTCAAAGGGTTTTTGGAAGTGTTTCCGAAGAGTCCTCGTGCAGCAGAAGTGGACTTCATGCGTGCATATTGTTTTTACAGACAATCGCCTCGCGTGGAGCTTGACCAGGTACCTACTCAAAAAGCAATCGGGTTCTTACAGGCGCATCTCAATAATTATCCCGATTCGCCCAAAGCTGAAGAAGCAAACCGACTGATTGAGCAGTGTTATCAAAAACTTGAAAAGAAGGAATGGAGCAGTGCCATGCTGTATTATAACCTGGGTTCATATCGAGCTTCTGCTATTGCATTTACCAATTTGCTCAACCATTATCCGCAGTCGGAAAATGCAGATCAGTACAAGCTGATGATCATCAAATCTTTCTTTGAATATGCACAAATGAGTGTTGAAATCAAACAGGAAGAAAGATTTAATAAAGTAGTGGAAGAATATTATGATTTCGTAGATCGCTTTCCGGAAAGTAACTTGTTGAAAGAAGCAGAAAAATATTTTAAAAGCTCTCAAAAAAACTTAAATACAATTAAAAATGAGTCGTCTAATCAGAAAAATTAGTGCCAATACCAGTAATGTGGTAGAAACAAAAAATTTGAATGATATTAAAAACAAAACCGGAAATCTCTACGAGTCTATTTCGGTGATAGCCAGACGTGCAAACCAGATTAATGTTTCTCTGAAAGAAGAGTTACATAACAAGCTGGAAGAATTTGCAAGTCACACCGACAGCCTCGAAGAAATCCATGAAAATAAAGAGCAGATTGAAATTTCTCGCGCATATGAGCGCATGCCCAATCCTGCAATCCTGGCCACCCAGGAGTTTATGGAAGATAAAATCTATTACAGAAAAGACGAAAGCGATCTGTTCGCATAAACAACTTTGAAAACGGCGGTCTTCTGACCGCCTTTTTTTTCAGTAATTTGATTGCAGATATGTTTTCCTACACAACTAACTGTGTCAACCAATCATCATCCTAATTTTCAAAATGCATATGATGCAGGGGAAAAAAATAATATTGGGTATCACAGGCAGTATTGCTGCTTATAAATCAATCCTGCTTTTACGGTTGTTAAAAAAAGCCGGCGCTGAAGTAAAAGTTGTTATGACTCCTTCTTCCCGTGAATTTGTTTCTCCTTTGGTATTGTCGACCCTTTCAGGAAGCCGAGCTGTTGCAGAACTGACAGATGGAGACAGTTGGGAAAATCATGTTGCACTTGGACGATGGGCTGATCTGCTGGTTATTGCTCCTCTGAGTTGCAATTCTCTTTCCGCAATGGCAAACGGACAATGCAACAATCTGCTGCTCGCTACTTATTTGTCTGCTACTTGTCCTGTGATGATTGCTCCGGCAATGGATACCGACATGTGGCATCATCCAGCCACTGTTTCCAATATGGAGATTTTAAGGAAAAGAGGTCATCTCATTTGTCCCGTTTCAAGTGGTGAACTTGCCAGTGGTTTAGTAGGCGATGGAAGAATGGCAGAGCCGGAATTTATTTTCGAAGAGATAGCTTTTTATTTTCAACAATCATCTGCATTGAAAAATAAAAAAGCACTTGTTACAGCCGGCCCTACCTATGAAAATATTGATCCTGTTCGTTTTATTGGGAATCACTCATCAGGTAAAATGGGAATTGAAATAGCCTCCGCACTTGCAAGAAGGGGAGCTGAGGTGACTCTTATACTAGGCCCTTCCTCCGTTCAATTGCCACCTAACCTCAAAGACGTGATCCGGATTCAAACAGCCGCTGAAATGTTGCAGG
>JBIIPV010000170.1:0-3788 GCA_044342435.1 Lacibacter sp.
CGGTGAGGTCTTCATCGCTAAAATATAAATGAGCGGGTGTTACGGAGCAGGATGCTGAGATGCCTTTTTTCTTTGCTGCGCTAATTGTATCAATGCTATTGGGAGATGTGACTCCGGTAAAGTGAATGGATGATTCAGTATAGCCTGTTAGCTGAATATCTCTTGATACTTGAATCTCTTCCGCGATCATTGGTTTGCCGGGTAGGCCCAGTCCGGTACTTACAATTCCCTCATTCATTAATCCGCCCGGACTGATTGTTTGGTTGTCGGGCAGTTGTATGATGGTACGGTTGATTGCTTTCACATATTGAAGGGCTTTCAGCATCAGGCCTGCAGATTGAACCGGTTTTAAACCATCTGTGAATGCCACAGCGCCGGCAGCGTGCATATCATACATTTCAGCCAGCTCTTTTCCTTCTGTTTGTTTGCTAACTGCACCCATCGGATGAACTTTTACCGGTGCATGTTGAGCTCTTTGAATGATGTATTCAACCTGAGATTTCCCCGAAACAACCGGATTGGTATTGGGGAGTAACATCACTTCTGTAAAACCGCCTGCAGCAGCAGCGGCTATCCCTGTTTCAATGGTTTCTTTGTATTCTTGTCCCGGGTCATTGAAATGAGAAAAGATATCTACCCAACCCGGAGAAACATGAAGGTGGGGGGAGTTGATGACTTCTTCATTTCCTGTAGTTGGGATATTGCCAATTTGAATAATGATTCCGTTCTTGATCAATAAATCTTGAATAGTGCCATTAAAAGAGGAAGAAGGATCAACGATGGTGGCTTGCCTGATTAGAATGGTCATGCGAAGAATAAAATAATCGGGTGTAAAGATCGTTTTTTTACTTGATTTTGTATCAAATGAAGATAAATCTTAGCTTTGCAGCCCTTCACAGGTAGAATTGAAGCAGCCGCAGCGAATTCTGACTTATCAGAATGAGCGAAGTCCCGATGTAATCGGGGCCGGTTAAAAAATATTGCAGCACTAAGTTTGCTGTAAGTGTTCGGGACGTGGCGCAGCCCGGTAGCGCACTTGTATGGGGTGCAAGGGGTCGCTAGTTCGAATCTAGTCGTCCCGACGAACATCAAAAACCTCGGCGTAAGCCGAGGTTTTGCTTTTGGAGAGCAGCTCAAGCTTGCTTGATGCAGCGAACCCAAAACGCAAAACCATTGCTCGTGCAACGAGCAGGGTTTTGATGATTCAGCTCCCCCAAAATGATCACCGAGCGAAGCGAGGTAATCTAACATCTTCAATCAATACTCTTTTTTTATCCAATCCTTTGCTGCTCTTTCTGATATTTCAGAAGTACAACTCGTTAATTATTTTTTAAGGTAAACTCTTACTTTCAGATATTCATCTATAACATATCGTTTCTTTCCGTCAGCGTACAGCGGATACGATTTAGTCTTACCATTTGAAATGTAGTAAACAGTTCCTACTGGTTTTTTAGGTTCTGTAAGTCTTCCGTTATCATCCGAGAATTTTTCGTTATCCTGCCAGGATTTAGTGCGTATGAAGTTCAGTATCTCTCCTTTATATGCCCTATTCTTTTTAATAGATGGAGATACTTCCACGCTGTATAGTAGTCTACCGTCGCAGTAGTCATTGAATCCGAATCCGTCTTTCTCTATTTGTACTTTACCTGAAAGTAACCAAAGTAAGAAGATAACTTTTGTCATTTTTTTTATTAAGAACGCAAGGGAAAAATTAGTTAGTATTTTAAATCTGTTAAATACAATTAATAAGCAGGAGCTGATGAAATTGCCCCTGTGATACAAATGACAAATTTCCCCGAGGTTCGCTTCGCGAGACCCCGGGGTGGACGGGAAATTGTTTTTCAATATCTTACTTGCCTCAGATATCTTACTTTTATTACATTGTAGAACAGAATCATTAAAATCGTTGATGAATATATTACATGTGAGTGCCGAATGTTATCCGGTTGCCAAAGCGGGCGGACTGGGCGATGTGGCCGGTGCTCTTCCGAAATATCTGCAGCTGGCCGGTCATAGAAGCAGCCTGGTAATGCCTATGTACCGCACCAAATTTCTCCAATCGCATGAATGGGAAGTGGTACATCAAGGCAATGCCAATATCGCCGACTATTTTTTCAGTTATACCATTATCCGGGAAAGTAATTACGTACTCGGCTTTGACTTATATCTTGTTGATATTTTCGGATTGCTCGATAGGTCGGGTATTTATGGTTATGAGGATGATCCGCAACGTTTTACTGCTTTTCAGGTTGCTGTTGTTGACTGGCTTTCTGCCTGGAATCACCATCCTGATGTAGTACATGTGCATGATCATCATGCTGCACTCATTCCGTTCATGATGCAGCATTGTTATAAGTATCTGCATCTCCGTTATATTCCCACTGTTCTCACCATACACAATGCGCAATACCAGGGTTGGATGGGCTGGGAGTCGGCCACGATGTTGCCTGCGTATGATTCATGGAAAACAGGTTTGCTGGACTGGCAAGGAAAAATCAATCCGCTTGCATGTGGTATTCGTTGTGCATCTAAAATAACCACTGTGAGCGATAGTTATTTACAGGAACTTCGAACCAGCAGTAACGGATTAGAAAAATTATTTGAATATGAGAAAGGAAAATGTATCGGTATTTTAAATGGGATAGATGCGGAAGTATGGAATCCGCAAACGGATCGTTATCTGAGAAACAGATATCACGCAGGAAATGCAACGGCAGGAAAACAAAAATCAAAACAGGAACTGTGTGAAGTGTTTGGCCTTTCTCCGGAAAAACCGCTCTTTGTATTCATCGGTCGATTAGTTGGTGATAAAGCAGCTGATTTACTCCCTTCAATTGTAGGGGATAGTTTTTATCACATCGGCCGCACTATGAATTTTCTCATTCTTGGCAGCGGTGATCCGGAAATAGAAGCAAGACTCAATCAGATGTTAGCCTATTCACAAAGAGATTATGCTTGTTATATCGGATACAATGAAGCATTAAGTCACCTGATGTATGCCGGTGCTGATTTTCTACTCATGCCCAGCAGGGTAGAGCCTTGTGGGCTAAACCAGCTATATGCCATGCGATACGGAACAGTTCCAATTGTTAGAAATACTGGTGGGTTGAGAGATACAGTGAAGGATATTGGTTTACCTGATGGTTATGGCATTGTGTTCAATGATGCGAGCATCGGCGACATCACTCATGCTGTATGGCGGGCCCTTCAAATTTATCCGCAGCAGCAATATATGAATGAAATTAGAAGTCACATGATGCGCCTCGACTACAGCTGGGAAACCTGTGTTGGAAAATATCTGGAACTTTATCAGTCGATCAACTAAAGTTTTGCCTTATTTTTAAGCAGATTTAAAACATTCTTTCTATGCCGCCTGCTACATACGCTAAAAAAACACTGGCCATTATTCTCGGAGGAGGAGCCGGTACTCGTTTGTACCCTCTCACGGCCAGCAGAAGTAAACCTGCCGTACCCATAGCAGGCAAGTATCGTTTGGTGGATATACCCATCTCAAATTGTATGAACTCCGGCATCAACCGGATGTTTGTACTCACCCAGTTTAATTCGGCATCTCTCAATAAGCATATCAAGAACACTTATCACTTCAGCATGTTCAGCAGTGCGTTTGTGGACATCCTTGCTGCCGAGCAAACACCCGATAACTCAGGATGGTATCAGGGTACCGCTGATGCAGTGAGGCAATGTTTGCGACATATGCTGCAACATGATGCAGAATATATTTTAATCTTATCGGGAGATCAATTGTATCAGATGGATTTTCAGAAGAT
>JBIIPV010000171.1:0-3786 GCA_044342435.1 Lacibacter sp.
TCTGTAAGAATGGGAAATATATTCAGGAGAAGCATGCCTCTAAATATTATAACGGCATTACGGTTGGGATCGACTTTACTGCGCGTGATGTACAACGAGATCTACAGTCGAAGGGTTTACCCTGGGAGAAATCCAAAGCATGGGATAACTCTGCCGTTGTCGGGAAGTTTATCGAGTTAAAGCCCGGGTTCAACGCAGATGATGTTAACTTCTGTCTTTATAACAATAAGCAGATGGTGCAGCAGGGCAATAGTAGTCAGATGATTTTTACCTTTAATCAGATTATTTCGAATATCTCACAATATTTCTCTCTCAATATCGGAGATCTCATTTTTACCGGTACACCTAAAGGAGTTGGTGAATGTGTAGTAGGAGATTCTCTGGAAGGTTTTCTGGAGGATGAGAGTGTGCTGGAAGTGGAGGTGAAGTAGTTGTCTGTTATCAGTTGGCGGTTGTCTGTTATCAGTTGGCGGTTGTCTGTTATCAGTTGGCGGTTGTCTGTTATCAGTTGGCGGTTGTCTGTTAGCAGTTGTCGGTTAGCAGTTCACAGTTAACGGTTAGCAGTTGTCGATTGTGTCTTCATTCGTAATCCGCCCGTTTCATCGAGGCAGTCGAACTTTGCTCACAACCCGTAACTCATAAAGCGATTTCCTTAGAAGATTTAATCAGTTTATATCCCCCAAAAAATACTGCACTGAAAACAAGGGTAGCGTATATACTTCCCTGGTAAAAAGGAACACCATCTATATAAGTAAGAATTAATCCGTCAAATGTTTTGGGGTGACCGTATCCGCCACCAGCAATCCACACAAACAAATTACTAAGGATAAAATACGCCGTAGGGGCTGTAATTGAAGCTGCGATGATGCTTGTTGTTTTCTGTGAACGAAGTAAGAAGCCAAAAGCAGTTAAAGAGGTGATTAATACATAATTGAGTATCTGGCCTTCATAGAATCCGTTAATAGAAGATATGCCAGCAATAAATAAAATTTCGAAAAGCAAATCGCTGATGAACATACTTAAAAGAGGTACTGCAAACGCAAATGAACGAGTACGGATGACAGAACCTGCGAACAGGGCCATCGCAATTTGCGGGGCAAATCCTAATGGACGATTCGGAATCAGGCGATAAAGTGATGCAGCAGCAATCAGTATTACAGTCGTTAATAAAATTGATTTATTCAGTTTCATTGATCATGGCGTTTGAGGTGGCAAAAATAGTTAAAAAGCCCACCTCTCAATACTATTTTATTTGCATCTTTTTCCTGAAGTGTGGATAACATCGATTTATATTTTTACCGGCTATGAGCGAACATATTGAAACCGGTAAAACAGGTGAAAAATTAGCAGTTGAATGGCTGCTTAAAAACGGCGATCAGATACTTGAGCAAAACTGGCGTCATTCTTATTATGAGATAGATATTATCACTTTGCGCAAAGGGGTGTTGTGTTTTATAGAAGTGAAAACAAGAAAATCTCTCTTGTATGGTTATCCGGAGGAAGCGGTGACTGCAGGTAAAATACGTCGAATGATGGAAGCAGGGGCAGCATATCTCGATCAGTATCCTGATTATATCCGTGTTCAGTACGACATACTAAGCATCATTCTGCACGCAAATGGAAAATCAGATTTTCTCTTAATAGAAGATTTGTCTTGCTAATAGTATAAAAAAGAAAAAACTTCCAAAGATTGGAAGTTTTTCGAAGGACTTGAATCGGTTTGTCCTGTTTGGTTTTATTGGATATTGGTTTCACAAAGATGTGGATAAATTTTGATAAATCCACAAGTTTTCCACAATTATTTTTAAAAAAAGTTATAACTAATTGAAAATCAATAATTGATTTTAGGAAAAATTCCTAAATATCTGTCAGGTCGTAATGCTTTTAGTTCTTTTTTTACTTCTTTACTCACTTTCAGGGTATCTATGAACGCATTCAATGTTTCCCGGTTTATTCCAGTGTTGCCTCTTGTTAGTGCTTTAAGGGCTTCATAGGGATGTGGGTATTTTTCTCGCCTGAGAATGGTTTGAATTGCTTCTGCCAGTACGGCCCAGGTTTGATCAAGATCTTGTCTGATTTTGTCTTCATTCAGCACAAGTTTATCAAGTCCTTTCTGGATGGAAAGAAAGGAAAGAAAGGTATGGGAGAAAGGAACACCTATATTTCTAAGTACAGTGGAGTCGGTTAAATCTCTTTGCAACCTAGATACCGGCAACTTCGAAGAGAGATGTTCTAAGATGGCATTGGCGATACCGAGATTTCCCTCTGCATTTTCAAAATCAATGGGGTTTACTTTATGCGGCATGGCTGATGAACCAACTTCTCCTTTTTTTATTTTTTGCTTGAAATAATCCAGTGAAACATACGACCAGATATCTCTGCACAGATCAATCAGGATGGTATTGATTCTCTTCATAGCATCCATCTGCGCAGCCAGGTGGTCGTAATGTTCTATTTGCGTGGTGAATTGCTGACGGCGAAGTCCCAGCTTTTTCTCCAAAAACTCATTGCCGAATTTGATCCAGTCGGTTTTGGGAAATGCCACTACATGTGCATTGAAGTTACCTGTGGCGCCACCAAATTTTCCTGTGAATGGGATATCGGCAAGAAGTTGGGTTTGTTGCTGCAATCGTTCTACAAAGACCATCATTTCTTTTCCAAGACGCGTAGGAGATGCAGGCTGGCCATGTGTACGGGCGAGCATGGGAATATCAATCCAGGCTCGGCTTAGTTTATAAAGTTGAAGCTGGAGGTTGCTGAGAGCAGGTAGATATTCTTCTTCCAGTGCTCTTTTCCAGAGCAGGGGGATCGCAGTATTATTGATGTCCTGAGAAGTGAGTCCGAAATGAATCCATTCTTTAAGTTCCGAAAGCCCGATTTTGTCGAGTTCATCCCGCAGGAAATACTCAACGGCCTTCACATCGTGGTTGGTAACAGCCTCCAGCTTTTTGATGACAAGCGCCTGTTCAGGGTTAAATGAATCAAGGATGTTTTTGACGGAGGCGGATTGTTTTGCATTCAGTCTAAAGAATTTCTTTTCAGCCAGGAAAAGAAAATAAGCGATTTCCACTTCTACCCGGTAACGGATCAGTGCATATTCAGAGAAATATTGATCGAGGTGTTGCAGCTGTCTGCGGTATCGGCCATCGATAGGAGAGAGGGCGGTGAGGGGTTGAAGTTCCATAATGATGAATAGTGTTATTTTGCGTTGCAAAAGTAATCGAATTGGAGAAGATCAAGGTTGGTGCTGTCAGTTATCTGAATACGAAACCCTATATATGGGGGTTGACTCATTCATCTATTATTGAAATGATAGATTTAAAGATTGATTATCCTGCGCGCATTGCGCAAGGTTTAATAGATGGTTCACTTGATATAGGGCTGGTGCCAGTTGCGATTTTGCCTTCCTTGCCTTCATTTCATTTTGTATGCGATTATGGCATCGCCTGTGATGGGGAAGTAGCAAGTGTAGCGCTCTTTAGTCAGGTACCGCTTCACGAAATAGAAACGATACACCTTGATTTTCATTCAAGAACTTCTGTTGCATTATTGAAAATATTACTTGATAGTCATTGGAAAATCAAGCCGCAATTACTTGAAACACAACCCGACAAACCGATCAGTATTCAGAATAAGAGTGCTGCATTGCTCATTGGAGATAAGGCGCTGGTAGAGCGATCATCTACCAAATACATTTACGATCTTGGCACAGCATGGAAAGAATTTACGGGATTGCCTTTTGTGTTTGCAGCCTGGGTGAGTAAACGAAAACTATCAGATGACTTC
>JBIIPV010000173.1:0-3783 GCA_044342435.1 Lacibacter sp.
CTTTGGCAAACAGCATTAAAACAAAACAAACAGCCCCGCCCGATCAAGATCAATTAGCTGAGCAATTTGAGATGCTGATGTCATTTGCAGAAAACAACGATTATGATCATTATGAGATATCCAATCTAGCAAAAAAAGGCCATCGCAGCCTGCACAACAGCAACTACTGGAAAGGCATCCCTTATCTTGGAATAGGCCCTTCTGCTCATTCGTATGATGGCAAAAGCAGAAGATGGAATATTGCAGACAACAGAAAATACATCCAGCATATTCAAGAAGGAACGCCTTCTTTTGAAGAAGAAGTTTTGACACCAAAACAGAAGCTCAATGAACAGATCATGATCCGACTGCGATGCATTGAAGGGTGCAATATGGATGATATTGAAAAACTATCGGGCTCTACTGCACGTAATGAATTATTGGCACGTGCAGAGAAATTTATCTGTTCTGCAGATATGATTCAGGAAAATAATTTCTTAAAATTGACTAGAAAAGGAAGGCTTTTTGCAGACAGGATAACCGCCGAGCTTTTCTTCTAAATCAGTGTTTCTTCCAAAGCCTTAAAAGCAGAAGAGGGATTTACCTTTTCCCACAAGACCTGATACACTGCATTTGCAACAGGCATATCGGCATTGATTTCTTTATTGATTTCATACATGGCTTTCGATGCGTTGTATCCCTCTGCAACCATTTTCATTTCAAGTTGTGCCGCCCTGACAGACAACCCTTTTCCGATCATGGTACCGAAAGTGCGATTACGACTAAAAAGTGAATAACAAGTAACCAGCAAATCTCCAAGATACACACTGGACGCATAATTGGCTGATTTACGATAACCGTGTTTTTGCAACTGAACACCAGGTATGGATTCTTTGTGTATACCAACATCCATATTGAGAATACCTACTTTCCGAAGAAACCCGGCCATTTCATCTGCCGCATTGGCAATAAGCACACTTAAAAAATTATCTCCGTAATTAAGCCCGTGCGAAATACCACTCGCAAGTGCATAAATGTTTTTTAAAATAGCGGCATACTGCACCCCGTATATATCCGTGTTGACCACCGTATTGATATAATGATTTTTAAAACAATCCGCAATTTCCTGCGCCCGCGTTTCATTTAATCCGGAAAAAGTAAGATATGAAAGTTTTTCCGATGCCACCTCCTCTGCATGACAGGGCCCCATCACCGTGTAATACCGATTGATATCAATGCCAAATTCAGTTTGTAAATATTCGTTTAAAAGTAAATTCTTTCCTGGTATAAGTCCCTTGACTGCAGAAACAATATCCTTTTCAATAAAAACATCTCTACGCAAATCTTTCAATAAGGATTCCATATATGCCGATGGAACAGCCAACACACTTGTATCGCATGATTCTATTGCTGATTCAGGATTCAGGTGTAATTGTAAAAACTGCGGATTAAAAGTGGCCGATTGAAGATAATTTGGATTGTGTTTGTACTTTCTCAAATGATCCGCAATTGACTGATGCCTCACATACCAGTGTACAAGTACACCGCTGTCAGTCAACATCTTTGCCAGTGCCGTTGCCCAGCTGCCGCTTCCCACAATAGCTATTGATTTTTTTTGATGAGCTTCTCCTGACATGCTAAATGTAAAATGCTAAAATAAAAAAGAATGACACGCAACAGTGCATTCTTTTGAGATTTAAATAGATATGCTTTGATTTTTGAACCGAAACCATCAGTTCTGTTCGTACACTTCTTCTTTTGACACCACTTTGACTTTGTCTCCGTTTTTCAACAATTTACTGATTGTATTATAAGGAGCGCTGACTACTTTCTCTCCTACTTTGAGTCCACTTATCACTTCAATGTATTCATTGTCCTGTATTGCTGTTTTGATAACTGCTTTCCTGATTGTTCCGTCTGCATTCACTACAAATACTACTTCTTCAAGATTATCAATATCCGGCACGGAAACATCCTCTCCCTTTTGCTTTTTCTTATCTTCCTCTTCGCGGGATTTTGTCTTTTTCGAATCTTCCTCTTTATCTCTGGTTGTAACAGATAAAATCGGGATAGTCGGAACCTGAACATGTTTTTTTGTCATGATATCGGCACTGGCACTCATTCCGGGTCTAAAAGGCAAGGAATTAGTTTGAATCAAATCGCTGTAAGAAGAAGGATCAATGCGGATGTAAACCTTATAATTAGTGACATCTGCTGAAGTGCCGGGCATGGCTGTGAGCGCGGACGTGCTGCTACTGGAAATCTTTGTCACCACCCCCATGAAAATCCTGCCGCTATAAGCATCTATCTCTATTTGTGCACTGTCTCCAATTTTCACTTTTGGAATATCATTTTCGCCCACATCTACCCTCACTTCAATTTTACTCATGTCGGCAATTCTCATCATCTCCGTGCCTAAACTGAAACTATTTCCGGCAACACGTTCTCCTTTTTTTACTGCCAGCAGGGACACAATGCCATCCATGGGTGAAACGATGGAGGTTCTGCTTAAATTTTTATTGGCTTCTGACAAACCTGCCTGCGCACCCTGAACACCCGCTTTTGTACTTTTTACAGATTGTCCGGCAGCTTTCAGATCGGCTTCAGCCGACAAATACTGAGATTCCGCTTGTTCGTATTCTGCTTTTGAGATCACCTTATCGGCATACAGTTTTTTCTGACGGTCAAAATTCTGCCTTGCAAGTTCGAGTCGTGCCCGAAAAACATCCATTGTTGCTTCCACATTACCTGCTTGTGCCTCCTGCTGACTAACAGCCGATGAAGCACGGTCACGCGCACTGGTCAATACATCTGCAAAAACACGGGCTACCAACTGGCCTCTTTTCACACTGTCGCCTTCTTCCACATACATCTCCACCACCTCACCACTTACATCACTGCTGACTTTACGTTCGTCTTCAGGATATACTTTGCCGCTTGCGCTGACAGTTTCAACAACGGTACGCACTTTCACTTCCTCAACTGCCACTTTCAAAGACGGATCTTTTCCAATGACTCCTTTCTTCTTCATCACAACAAGAGATACGACTAGCAGGATAAAGATGCCGGCAATCCACCATATTTTTTTACGCATACAGAATTTCAGATTTAAATATTATTATAGTTGTAAACCCATTCCTTTATAAAATTCAAGCACTTTCATCCTGAATACAAAATCAAACTGATCTGCAAGCAGCTGAATCCTTGCACGAAAAAGATTATTCTGACTTGTCATCCATTCAATCGGCTGCAGTAAGCCTGCATCAAATCGCTTCTGAGCAAGTTCAAAAGCGCGTGCAGAAATCTCTTCTGTTTTTTTACTTGCTTCATACCTCATACGAGCATTCACAGCAGATTGGTAAGCTTGGTAAATATCATTTTTCAATTTTTGTTCAGCCTGTTTTTTTGCCCATTCAGCATTTTCAATATCATAACGAATGCGACGATAATTCGTTCTGGCCACTCCGCCGTTAAATAAAGGAACTGATAATTGTATTCCTATATTCTGACGAAAATTATTACCCATTTGCGTGTTCCATCCATTCCACATTTCTCCAATCGTTTTTTTAGATTGAATCAGTCCGATAATTGGCTCCTGAACCTGATAGGCTGTCCCGCCAATAGTAACGATCGGCGAAAAACCACCATTCGTCTGATAGCCCAGAAAATTAAACCCAACTATTTTGGTGTTTGGATTTGCGAAATTGGAACCGATTCCTCCAAACCAATTAAGCGAAGGATATAAATTAGCCTTCGCTGCTTTCAGACTGAATTGCAAAGATTTTATTCGAAACTCATTCACCT
>JBIIPV010000172.1:0-3783 GCA_044342435.1 Lacibacter sp.
TTTTAAAGTTGGTCAGTTAAATGCAATTCTCGGTAATCAAATGTTGCTGCAACTTGATCCACGTCGCGACTACAACGTGGAAGCACGTGTAATCTCCAGCATCAACGGTGCTGTTCAGTTGATTTCCAGCAACAAAGTAGCCTTCAAGGTTCGTCCTTTCCCTCCTCCTCCGAAAGTGGCAGCGCCGGTAAACAACGAAATCTGGCTTGTTGGCGGAGCTTCACCCGGCGGATGGAATAACCCATTACAATCTCCTTTTATTAATAATCAGAAGTTCACTCGTGTGTCTTCGACAAGATATGAGTTGGTTGCAAATTTAAATGCCAACGATGGCTTCCTGGTTCTTCCTGCAATGGGAAGCTGGGCAACGAAATATTGTCTGGAAGACGGAGCTGACAGAAGTGCAGCAGTAAATGGAGGTGAATTTGTATTCAAAGGTGGCGGTGGAGCTGACTTCCTTTCTCCTTCACCCGGCGGTACTTTTAAGCTGACTTTTGATTTCCAGCTTGGCCGTTTCACAGTTGCAAGACAATAACTTATTAAAAATTTACAATAATGAAACTCATGAATAAACTATCACTTGCTTTCATCGCAGGAGCATTTGCACTCTATTCCTGTGAAAAGGCTGATAAATTGCCGGTATATGGTGACGGACAATCACCGGTATTGAGTGTGTCTTCTGCTACAGTTGCACCTCCTCCGGCAGATTCCAATAAAGTGGCATTGACACTTAACTGGACAAATCCTCAACATGCTCAGGATACAAGTTTGTATAAATATGTAGTTGAAATTGATTCATCAGGAAGAAGTTTCTCTAAATCAACAAAAGTTGAACTGGTAGGTAAACGCTCTTTATCCTGGACAGCAAAAGAATTGAATGCAGTATTACTCAGTTATGGATTTGCATTCAATGTCGCTTATGATGTTGATCTGCGTGTGACTTCTTCTTATGGAAATAACAATGAGAAGAAATTGTCGAATACCGTAAAAATCAAGGCAACTCCTTATAAAATTCCACCAAAAGTAGCATTGCCTACTTCAGGTAAATTATACATCGTTGGTGGGGCTACCTCAGGCGGATGGAACAACCCTGTGCCGGTACCTTCTCAGGAACTCGCACAAATTGATGAAACTACTTACGGTGGGATCTTCCGTTTAACCGGTGGTGAAGAATATCTTCTTCTTCCTGTAAACGGAAGCTGGGATACTAAGTACGCGATAGCCAACAACTTATTGAATGGTGCAGATGTTGCAGGCGACTTTTTCTTTAGCTCCGGCCCCGGTAACAACTTCAAAGCACCTAGCAATACCGGCTTCTACAAAATCACTGTTGACTTCCAGCTAGGAAAATACAAAGTTGAACCATTTAGCCAGCAGCACGGCCTCCCCGATAATTTATTCATTGTTGGTGGTGCAACACCCGGAGGCTGGAACAACCCAGTTCCAACACCTTCTCAACAGCTGACTCGCAGAAATGCTGTTCAGTGGGATGTTACGCTCAACTTTACTACCGGACAGGCATATTTGCTTCTCCCCACAAACGGTGATTGGGGTCGCAAGTTCGGAGCCGATGATCCACTTGCACCAGGATCAGGCGTTGGTGGAAAACTTAAACCCGAAGGATCAGATATCCCTGCTCCTGCTAATAGCGGAAGCTATAAGTTCACTGTAGATTTTTACAATGGCACTTACAAGCTGACACAGTAATCGATCGCTTATCAGAAAAAGCCGGCAATATGCCGGCTTTTTTTATGCGTAGAACTGTTCAGACTCCTCCTGAGCCCGTTTTTTGTTCGTAAATTTGCGATATGTCACTTACAGATTTGTCAAATAAAATTGACCGGCAGCGACTCCCCGAACACATAGCCATCATCATGGATGGAAATGGGCGCTGGGCTAAAGAGCAGGGGCAAGATCGCCTTTATGGACATTTCCACGGAGTAGAAAGCGTTCGAAATATAGTAGAAGGATGTGCTGAACTAGGTATCGGCTATCTCACCCTTTACGCCTTCAGTACTGAAAACTGGGATCGCCCTGTAGAAGAAGTAACCGGTTTGATGGAGTTATTAGTGGAAACAATCAGAAAGGAGACTGCTACGCTCAATAAAAACAATATTCGGCTTCATGTTATTGGCGACATCAATATGCTCCCCGAGTATGCAAAAAATGAACTGAATGAATCTGTTGTTGAGTTGCAGAAAAATACAGGGCTCAATCTCATCATGGCACTCAGCTACAGCAGCAGATGGGAAATCGTGAATGCAATTAAAAACATCGCTGCGGATGTGAAAAATGGCAAACTGGAACCTTTTGAAATAGATCAGGACACCATCAAAGATTACCTTGCAACGCGTGAATTTCCGGATCCGGAACTCATGATCAGAACGAGCGGGGAGTATCGTATCAGCAACTTTTTACTCTATCAACTGGCATACGCTGAACTTTACTTTACAAATGTCAGATGGCCGGATTTCAGAAAAGAAAACCTGTATGAAGCACTGATAGATTTTCAGCAGCGTGAAAGAAGATATGGAAAAACCGGAGAGCAAATCCGGACTTTGCCGGAGAAGGATACCGCATCTTCCATCTGATGATTTCCTCCATTTTTTCAAATTGTTCGATCAAAAGCCATTATTTTGCTTTGCAAACAAAACAGACCCACATCAACACATTAAAAGAAAGCGGATCCCGGATGAAAAATTCCTTATTGAGCATATTTGTCTTTGCCGCATTGTTTGTATATACCCCAATGTATGCGCAGGTATCGGACACGATCCCATCCGTTTCGGTTGACCCCGCTCTGGAAGCTGTATTCAACGCAAGATCTCCCAAAGAATACACTATAGCTGGTATCACAACAACAGGCTCAACCTCTTTTGATTCTGCACTTTTGATTTCTATCAGTGGTCTAGCTATAGGCGATAATATCTATTTGCCCGGAGGCGATGCTTTCAGTAAAGCCATTCAATCTATTTGGCGCCAGCAATACTTTGATGATGTTGCTATTTATCTGACTCGTATTCAGGAACGCGATATTTGGTTAGAAATTTATGTAAAAGAAAGAGCGAGACTAGGGTCTATTTTTTTCAGTGGAATACGCAAGAGTGAGGAAGATGAACTAAGGGAAAAACTGGGATTAACACCCAATAAAGTGATTACTGAAAATCTTCGTCTCACGAGTATAGAACGTGTGCAGAATTATTATACTGAAAAAGGATTTCGCGCTGTTAAAGTGACTATAGCTGATCAGCCTAATAAGGTAAATCCTAATTTTTCTGATTTGACTTTTGTGGTAGACAGGGGAAAGAAAATAAAGATCGAAGAGGTTTTCATATCCGGCAATCAAAACGTGAGTGATCTGAAAATTAAAAAGCAACTTAAAGGAACGAAAGAACAGGCCCGCATCTCTCCTTATGCCGGAACCAATCAACCTGTATTCGGGCCGAAAGACTCTATCAACTGGAAAACTTTTGTTGCAGAAAAAGGGTATTTGCATTTGAGCAGGATACGTGATTATCTTGATCCATGGGCGAGATTTAAATTTTTCTCATCTGCTAAATTCGACCAGAAGAAATATGAGGAAGATAAAGAGAGAGTACTCAGTTATTACAATACACTTGGATACCGTGATGCCGTTCTTGAAAAGGATTCGGTTTACTACAATTCGAAAGGAAATCTGATTGTTGAACTGAAAGTCAAAGAGGGAAGACGTTATTATTTTGGTGACATCACCTGGAGAGGGAACACAAAATATTCGGATTCTGTATTGAATTTATTATTAGG